>NZ_CABUIW010000031.1 GCF_902491705.1 uncultured Lactobacillus sp.
GCTCAAGCTATAGAGGAATATATCAAATACTATAACGAAGAAAGGATAAAGAGCAGATTAAAAGGCTTAACTCCGAAAGAATATCGGAATCAAGCCTCTATTAATCCTATGTTTTAAAATGTCTACTTTTTAGGTCCCACTTCAAATTGTAAATGAGATTGGAGTTTTTTTAGTTTTGTCTATTACTTAGAAAAAGTAAATTCAAATCTTTCAGCGACATAACGAGCGCGTGTGTATTCAAATGGTTGTCCAGATGCTAGTTCAGTAACCTGACGTCTAGTGATTAAGGCTTCGCCTTTTTTAGCCTTTAATAAGCGGGCGTCTTGTTCATTGGCAACCGAAGCTGAAATATGTTCAGTTACTCGGCCAACTTCAAAGCCGCCGCGCTTTTCTAAAGTTTCGTACAAGTGAGTTGAAACTTCTTCTTTTGAGAAGTCCTTAACCAAGAAATAAGGTACAGTAACGACTTCATAACAAATAGGCGTATCGTCTGCGTAACGGATTCTCTCCATGCGTAAGACTTTTTCATCTTGCTTCAAAGAAAGACGTTCTTTTTCTGACAAAGATGGATTGCCGATTTGGTAAGAAATCAACTTGCTTGAAGGCTTTTGACCGTTTGCCTTAGTGATTTCGGTAAAGGACATAATCCCTGACATTCTTTCCTGCACCTTTTGGCTAGCGACATAAGTACCGCTACCTAGGCGTCTTTCAAGGATTCCTTCTTCTTCTAGCGTATTAATAGCTTGACGCAAAGTCATTCTTGAAACGCCAAATTTTACTGATAATTGACGTTCAGCTGGAATTCGGTCCCCCACCTTATACACATGATTTTCAATATCGCGCTTGATCTGATTATGGATCTTGATATACATAGGTTCTTCCATAGTATCTGTCGCCTCCAAAGTCTAGTACTAGCTATTATTATAATTCAAATTGGTCTAGATTGCATTTATTACGGTAGATTAATTTTATCATGCTATTTTCTTTTAGCGGTCCATTGGACTCCTAAAATATAAACATTGGGGCTTTTATCACATTCTACGCTTAATTTTTCACCCTTATCGGCAACCACATTGGTGTGCAGCTTAGCGTCGTCTTGCACAGTTAAGTTGGCACCATTAGGGTGAAGTAATAAATCATGACCGCGCAAATGTGCTTTACCGCTTAAGGCCAAGAAGTATTCGTAATTCATGTTGCCCATGAAGCTTACTCTTGTTGCCTCGCAAGTGGATTGATCTTGAAAATCACTGTGTGCGGTGACTGTAGAATTGCTCATCGTTACTTTTGCTTCGTTAACAACTACCATGCGGTTAATCGTGCAGTTTTGAATAATCGTCCGCGTCTTCTTATCAATATAAACGCCGCCGTTAAACTTGCTGTTCATAATGTTGCTCCAGCAATCGTCGCTTAAGTATAGACAAGAATCATCTGTAGACTTGACCGTACTATTAAGCATGTTCATCCAAGTTTGCCCGTGAAGCAAAATATAATCGGCTTCAGAGTTGTTCAAGTCAAGTTCCGCATTAGTTTTAGCAAAAGTATTAATACTGCCGTGGATCACAGAATTATTAACAATTGCTGTACCCTGTCCTTCTAAGGCCAAAGCACAATATTTATCTGACTTATAGTCAATCTCAGAATCATTCATTTCTAAACGGAAATTAGCATTTGCGTACATTGAGACTGATCCATTGATAATCTTTGTTGAATAAAGTTCAAGCGTTACTTTCCCATTAACGGCAATAGCGGCAGTGTCGGTGCCATTACCTTTAACAAAGCAATTGCGCAAGGTCAAATAGCCATCGGTTTCAATATTATCCGTGGTGGTATTAATGCATAAATTTTCTAAAGTAACATAGCGGCTATCTTCTGAAACGCTGATATAGCCGGTAATTGTTGTATCTTCTGGAACGGATCCTGTTCCTTTAATTGTGATATCTGTTAGCGTTAAGCCTTGTGGCAAGTAGTAAAAGCCGGGTCCTAGCATTAATACATCATCTGCGCGCAGATCTTTTAATGCTTCATGCCAGCTAACTTCGCTACTTGAGCCGCCAACTCTAATTATTCTAGCCATTCACATTCCCCTTAATTTTAAAAAAAGACCAGATACTATTTTACTTGTTTTTAGCAAATATAGGTAAATTTTGCTTAATAGCAAAAATAAAACTTGATCGACATGACCAAGTTCTATTTATGATTTACTTCATTTTAACATTCCAGTAGTAAGCTACATTGCCATATGGTGAAAGCTTGAAGCCTTGTACATCGGGCTTAAGCAAGTATGAAGCTCCTGCTTGGAAAAGCGGTGTCGCAAAAGCATCTTTTTGAA
Organism: uncultured Lactobacillus sp.; assembly: GCF_902491705.1. Lineage (GTDB taxonomy): Bacteria > Bacillota > Bacilli > Lactobacillales > Lactobacillaceae > Lactobacillus. The sequence continues at coordinate 2,330 of NZ_CABUIW010000031.1, forward strand.
TCAATTGTCGCTCAGCTGCAATTAAAGCTTGCAATCGTTGCTTAGGCTTAGCTGCATAAGTTGAACGAGCAAGATCAATTTGGTGCCAGAAATTATTGTTCTTGTAATCTTGTTCAAGGTTGAATAATCCGCCGATAGTTAAGAAGTCGAGTGGATCTTCATAACTTGGTTGCCAAGTACCGTAGACAAAGTCGTAATTGTGGTTAGTGGTATTAGACAAACGTGACTTCAATGGAATTGAGCGAACGTTAATTGTTAAGCCCGGCAAGTTACGCATCAAATCACTTTGGATAAATTCGCCGACACGCTTAGCGTCATCGATATCGGAAGTAAGAAGTTCAAGTGTGATCTTCTTTTTGCCTAATTGTCTTTGAGCAATCTTCCATTCCTTGCGAGCATCCTTAACGTTGTAAGTTACCATATCGCCGGCATCCTTGCGGTAGTCGTTACCAGTTGAAGAATCAGTGATGAAGTCAGCGGCAACAATACCGTTAGATGGACGTCCTGCATGAAGCACTGTGTTAACTAATTGCTTTTTGTTAATGGCTTGACTGATAGCACGTCTTACGTGGACGTTACCAGTTGTCTTTCTCTTCAAGTTAAAAGTCATGTAGCCGTTAGTTGGCGTTACTTGAGAGTGGTAATCTTTATTATTTTGGTATTGCTTTACAAAGTCTGAACTAAGTGGAGTGTAGTCTAAACTACCGCTTCTGAACAAGTTAACACCAGTTGAAGTAGTTTGAACTACTTGCATGTTTACCTTGTCTAAGCTAACTGACTTCTTGTTCCAGTAGTTCTTGTTCTTTTGCAAGGTCCACTTCAAGTTAGAACCAGTCCAACCTTTAACAGTAAATGGACCGTTGTAGACTAGGTTCTTGCTGCTGGTACCATATTTACTGCCAAGCTTCTTAACTACCTTGGTATCTTGAGGATAGAATTGTGCACCTTCTAAGATTTCTGGCAAATATGGAATTGGGTTAGCTAAAGTAACCTGAAGACGATATTTGCCCAAAGCCTTGATACCAAGGGAGTTAACTTTAGCCTTGCCTTGGGTGATCTTAGTACCATTTTTGATGATGGCATAACCGTCGCTGTCGAGGGATGAATTCTTAGGATCGACAGTTCTTTGCCAACCAGTTACGTAGTCTTGTGCAGTAACGGGATCGCCGTTGGACCATTTAGCATCTTTACGTAAAGAGTATGTATAAACCTTTTGGTCTTTTGACACCTTCACGTTAGTTGCACCAGCAAGCTTAGCGTGGTTGTTCTTGTCAAAACGGTAAAGACCTTCCATTGCATTTTGTAAAACTTCGGAACTGGTTGTGTCACCATACTTACTTGAATCCAGCGTAGAAATTTCGTTAGAAGTTGCTGTATTCATTACTTGCTTGGATGAGGATGATGAACCAGTATTTGAATTAGAACATGCTGCAAGTACCCCAGCTGCAGTCATAGTGATAATTCCGAGTAAAAACTTATTCTTGCTTTTCACGATAATTTCTCCTCCCTTACTTACAATTTGATAGTATACATAAAAATGGAGAAAATTAACAATACTTTGTCTTGATAACCGCTATGCAATTTCTGCATAGTTAAAAATACGCAAAAAAAGAAACGTCGAATGACGTTTCTTCTTCGGGTTGGGTGTTCTTTTAGAACTATTGAGTTAGCTGGATTCGAACCAGCGCATGATGGTACCAAAAACCATTGCCTTACCACTTGGCTATAACCCAATACCAGCTGAGCTTTTTACTTGTTGCTCAACAATGGAGGAGGGTGGATTCGAACCGCCGAACTCAGAGAGAGCGGTTTTACAGACCGCCGCGTTTAGCCACTTCGCTACTCCTCCGTTAGCTGACTTAATTATAATAACGAATATCGATGTAAAATGCAAGGCTTTTTTCAAAAAAATTTTCTCTTGCAAAAATAAATTTATGATGTATATTAAGTTTGTAAATTGAATACGGCGATGACGTTCGCCTTTAAATGAGCAAAATCTAATGACGTCTACTTTTACCTACACACTGAGTGTGTACACAGAAAGTAGGCGTTATTTCTTTTACTCTTTTTTGTTTTTTCGGAGGTATAAAACTATGACTGTTTATGTTGAAAAAGTTCGCGCAATGGAAATTTTTGATTCTCGCGGCAACCCTACTGTTGAAGTTCATGCAACTTTATCAGATGGCACTGTTGCTAAGGCAGAAGTCCCATCAGGTGCTTCAACTGGTGAAAAAGAAGCGGTTGAACTTCGCGATGGTGGTTCACGCTTGAGTGGCAAAGGCGTTGAAAAAGCTGTTGAAAATGTTAATGGTGAAATCAATAAGGCATTGCAAGGTGCAGACCCATTCAACCAAGCTAAGATCGATCGCACAATGATCGAATTAGACGGCACACCTAACAAGGCACGTTTAGGTGCTAATGCTATCTTGGGTGTGTCAATGGCAATCGCTCGCGCTGCTGCCAAATCAAGAAAAGAACCTCTTTACCGCTACCTTGGCGGTGTAGATCTTGAATTACCACAAACTTTCCACAACGTAATTAATGGTGGTAAGCACGCAGATAACGGCATTGATATCCAAGAATTCATGATCACTCCTGTTAAAAAGACTTCCTTCAGAGATGGTTTTGAAAAGATCGTTAACACTTACCACACATTGAAGAAAGTTATCGAAGAAGCCGGCTTTGAAACTGGTTTAGGTGATGAAGGTGGTTTTGCTCCTAACCTTAAGAGTTCCGAAGAAGCTTTGAAGATGCTTCATGAAGCTATTGTTAAGGCTGGTTACAAGCCAGGTGAAGATATCGCTATTGCCTTCGATGCTGCAGCAAGTTCTTTCTACAACAAGGAAGACCAAATGTACCACTTCGAAGGTCATGTTTGGAACGGCGACCAAATGCTTGACTTCTACGACAAGCTATTGAAGGAATTCCCAGAAATCATTTCTGCCGAAGACCCATTTGACGAAAATGACTGGGACAACTTTGAAAAGTTTACTGCTAGATTCGGTAACAAGATTCAAGTTGTTGCTGATGATAACGTATGTACTAATCCAAAGCTCGTTCGCGAAGCCATCAAGGACAAGCTCTGCAACGCTGTTTTGATTAAAGTTAACCAAATTGGTACTATTACTGAAACCTTGGAAACCATTCGTCTTGCTAGAAAGAATAACTTCACTACTATGGTTTCTCACCGTTCAGGTGAAACTGGCGACACCTTTATTGCTGACTTCACTGTAGCTACTAATGCGGCAGAACTTAAGTCTGGTGCTCCAGCTCGTTCAGAACGTGTCGAAAAGTACAATCGTTTGCTTGAAATTGAAGAAGAAATCGGCGTTAAGGATGAACGTTTAGCACATTTTCCAAACGATATTGATTTAGATTAATTCTTCATTCCCCTATTTTTCTCAGACAAAAATTAACTAATATAATTAACTGATTTTAAAACTCGAACACTACACAAAAAACAGAATGGTATTCCCTCACCATTCTGTTTTTATATTTCTATCTACAACTTCATATTCAAATCAATGATACATCATTGCGTTTTGTGCCAAAATTTTATATAACCGTAGTTTAATATGACTATTGTGTGGGCTAATCCTTGTGATTAGCTTTTTTGATAGCCGAACGTAGAATAGACTTCCCTAAGACGTCCAAAACAAGGCTTATTGCAATAGCACCAGCTAGTATCGTTACATCCCAGAATATTTCATTTGTCATAGTTTTCACCTCTATAACCTAATCTGCTTTGATAATAGGATCTATTAAAATTATATCAAATGATGATATATCATTGCGTTTTGCGCAAAAATTCCATATAATTATAAAAGAAAAGGAGTTAGTGACTGCTACTCACTAACTCCAAGCGTAACTTAATATGACTTTTGTGTGGGCTAATCCTTGTGATTAGCTTTTTTGTTTATTGCATTAGCAGTAGCCAAACGGATGAAAAACTTTCCTAATGCATCCAGGATAATGCTTGTTGCAATAGCAATAACTATCACATTCAAGACAAGCCTACACTCCAGTCTATTCCATTTGTCATAGCTTTCACCTCGGTAACTTAAATATATTTGAGGGGTGCATAGCCATGAAAAGTTACTAGGCCCTGGTATTACACAGAACCTATCAAAAATTATATCAAAAGTTCATTAAGCTGTGTGCTCTATTTTCATTTTATGCAAAATAATTATTGCAGGGACTTAAAAAAGAAGACGATCGCACGATCGTCTTCTTTTTGTATGTTTTTGCCACGATGAGCTTATAATATTAGTTCTTTGAAAATTATAACATCATATCGCTGTAGTCGCCTACACAGCGGCTACTTTTGTATTTTCAACATATTTACTGATATTCTTATCAATAATGCTTCTGGCTGTCTTACTATATAAAATTATCGCTGCCAAAATTAATGGAATTATCGTAACAGCAGCCAATTCTACAATTTCAGTGTTTCCATTATTCGCCAAAATTCCACCATATCCTAAAGGAGTTACAGAATAGCTTAAATAGTCAGCAAAGGCATGCAATGCCATCGTTAGCCATAACTTGCCAGAATATAAGAAGATAATTCCTAAAAGGCATCCCCAACCAAAGGAATGTAAAATTTTAAATACTACATAATTTACAGTAGCACCAGGGGTTGAAAAGCTAAGAATATGAAGAACTGAAAAAATCAGTGAACTAATGATGATGGAATATGAAGTTCTTCCCTTTCTTTTAGAAAGCAGAGTCAAAAGTGTTAATAAAAAGATATATCTGGCACTTTCCTCCATAATCCCAGCATCTAAAGCAGAGAAGTAAAGATTCCAAATGTTGTGCATCGTTGCCGACTCATTAGGATTAATAAGTGAGAAATCCCACTTCCAAAAGCAAAAGGCTTGGCTCCAATCTGAGGCAGATAAAACAAATATATTGAATAAACTAATCCATACCGTAATACCCATCAAAATTAATAAGAATAGATAATAAATCACTGTTGAATCTTTTATCTTTAAATTAAAGCGAAATCTGTAGCCCCAACCAGTAATAGCCAAATATGTATATTCAAGAAATATTAATGCTAAAAGCAATTGGCTCTTATTCAATCCAATAATAAATTGACTTCCGCCTATATTTATTAACGAAAATGAAATAAGAAATAGACTTATAATTAACCAGATTGTAGCTGCCAATTGCAAAATAGGCTTTGTGATATTGCCATAATCGTTAACTATAACTGGAATCAATATCACAAGCATTCCAATAAAATATAGAACATATAGTACTGTATCAAAATTCGCAAAAGACTTTATTAATACTTTTAAGATATTACAGTAATCATATAAAAATATGTATGGCGACACCACAATATTTAAAATACGTGATACATGTTTCGTACCTTTATACATAAAGAAAAATGATAGCAATAGAAGTACTATATTAATCAAATTTAATGGATTACGTTGAATCGTGAATAAAATAAATGACAAAAGAACTGTAAGCACTATTTGCCACTTAAAAAGAGCATTACACCATTTTTTCATTTTAATTGCCTCTATCCCCTTTGTAAAATTAGTCTCATTACGTTATTTCATTGATTACTATAACAGCAAAAAAGGTCGGTGCAAATGCACTGACCTTTCTCTTATTTATTCAGTTTCTTATTCGAATTTTATCGAGCTGCGCTCAAGTTAGCTGCCTTGATGTAACGCTTGTTGTTGTTTCTGCATCCTTCAATTCTGTAGTACTTCTTACCGTTCTTGAATCTCATTGCAGGACCGTAAGTAGTTACAGTTTGACCCTTATACATCTTACCAGTACCCGGCGTACGACGGTATGATGACCAGTAAATGTAAGCGTTGTGAGTCAAGGTACGAGTGTTACCAGTAATGTTGGTTACACGAACGTATTCATCCTTATTAGCAACCTTGTAGTAAGTCTTGCCCTTGATAGTTACAACAGTTGGAACGATGTCAATGTTGTTATATGCGTAGTACATGTGACCTAAGTAGTTACCGGCTCTGTCGTAAGCTCTTGAGTCAATCATTACAGTGTGTGATTCAGTGTTGGAATCAGTAGTGTTGTTGTTTTGAGTACTAAATACACTAGTTAATACGTATTCGTTAGAATTTGCGCTATTAATACGAGTGTATGAAGTACCATTTACATTTACAGTACCGAAAGTTGGAACTTGAGTACCACTCTTGATAGTAGTTGAAGTTGAATTTACGGCATTACCAGTAATTCTGTAAACTGGAATATCAGCATTGTTTGCTGCAGTTGCAGTTTGATACTTAGCACCAGCTACACCAACTTGAATATTAAATGTCAAAGTTACAGTACGCTTAGTGTTGCCATCAGTAGCTGAAACAGTTACTGGGTAAGTACCACCAACAGCAGTATTAACCTTTGAAGTATCAACAGTTACAGTCAATGGAGTAGTGCTTTGAGCTGCAGTTGCAGTAAAAGCAGCTTGAATAGCTGCAGTATTAACAGTACCGTTTAAAGCAACAGTAGTAAATGATGCATTACCCATATCAGTTGATGAAAGGGTTTGTGACTTGTGATATTGTTTGCTATTAAAAGTAATAGTTGGGTTCAAACTAGTATCACTTGAAGCATCATAAGGTGTTACAGTCAAGTTAAATGTAGCTGCAGTATCACTACCGTAAGTAACTGGGATACTAATTACAAATGGGGTTGCAGGTGAAGTAAAGTTACCTTGTGCATCAACACTAACTTGGTTTAATGCTAAAGCAGCACGTACAGCTGATTGAACATTACCAGTGTTCAATGGTCTTGCAGCATCTTTACCGATCTTAAATTTATAATTTGAAGTAATCTTATTAACAATAGCATTTAAACTATTTTCATTACTACTCAAATTAATAGAATCGCTATAACTGTTTGAGTTAGCATCTTTTGTAAGAGCCTTACCATCTTTATCTACAATAGAGATAACTTGTGCTGTTGATGTAGTCTTTGTAGTAGCTGGTGCAGCACTTACTGGTGTAACAACACTAGTTGCAACAGGTGCAACTGCTAACAAAGCAGCAGCAGCCAAACCTAACATTTTTCTATTTTTCTTCATTATGTGGTCTCCTTTTCAGAAAAACTCATTAAGTAAGCCAATTTTTATCTCCTGCTTACTTGTGAATCTATTATACCATTTTCCCTATCATTGTATAAAAACAATGCTTGAAACTGGTACGCGATTTTCAGAAGTTACCCTTCCTCAAGTCGCCAAAGATATGCTACAACAAGAAAGTTAAACTGTAGTTACCATACTTTTACAAGTTTTATTCATAGCGTTACAGTTTTGTGAATTCAATCTCAAAGTCTTGACTTTTTACCACACGTATGTTTTTACTCACTCTTTACTAATAAATCTTCTTCATTAATAAAAGCAAGCTTTTGAATAAAAATGTAACGCATAATGCATCCCAATACCAGCGGCATCCCCGCAAACATAAGTAGTAAGAAAACAATCGCAATTGGACCACCCGCCATATTCTGGTAAGCCGCAAGCGGACCAATCAATCCTGCTGAACCAAATCCAGCAGAGTTAGCTGTACCCGTAATGTTGAAGATCGCACCAACTAAGCCGGCAATTCCTGCAGAAATCAGCACTGGCACAAACAACTTAGGCTTCTTAAGCACATTAGCCATCTGAATCTTAGGTGTACCCAAGAAGTGTGCAATCGTCGTACCAAAACCGTTCACCTTAATACTCATAATTGCCAAAGTAAACGCACCAGCAGTAATTCCCAAGTTAGCACTACCTGATGCAATACCTTCAACACCAATTGCCATCGCAATCCCTACAGAAGAAATCGGAGAAATAATCAATGCCGCAAAGATCGCACCCATGAACATCCCCATTACTAATGGTTGGAAGTCAGTCAATGTAGAAACTACACTACCAATCATGCCTGTAATCATCTTCGTGTAAGGCAAAGCAAATTGACCTAATCCCCCAGCAAACACCGCCACTGATAATGGCAAGAACAATACAGTGTAGCTGCCTAACTTTGGTGTCAAAAACTTCACCAAGCTTGCCGCAATTAAAATCGTCAAAGCAATGTTAATTACATCCCCTGATCCAGTTAACATAATGTGGCCGTTCTTCATTTCAAACGCGCCACTTGCAATCATTGCCGCAGCTGCCACTGATCCCGACTGAATCAAGTTAAATTTAAGCAGGTATGACACACATAGCCCAGCAAACACTGCCAGCAAATTTTGCATTAATGATGTCATGGTCAAGATATCTTGTGCACCTGGCCAAAAGCTGGTCATACTCTTCATCAGTTCATTAATCAACGCCCCAGGCACCAGCGCGATAACCACGCCCGAGCTTACACCATTTAAGATGTTAAATATGTTTTCTTTAAACTCTTTTCGCATACGCTTCCTCTTTCATGAATTTTCAAAAATAAAAAGCCCCAGAAATTATCTGGAGCTTTATTTAGTCTATCTAGAACTAGCTCGCAGAATTGTGCACGCCAAAAAGGCATTCAAAATTCTCATTCTAGTTCCCTATGTCCTTTATTATACTTGAGTTTTATTCGGGATTCTATTTCAAAAACTTTAAATTTAAACTTCACTACAAATATTCAAAAGTGTCTATAACTGTACTATCCGTAAAAATTTGTACTTAATTTCAAGCCTCATATCCATTAGACTTTGTTCAAAAGTTCGATACAAGGTGTACAAAACAATACGAGGTATTTATGAATAAGATAGATGAATTAATTAAGCAAGTGAAATTAGCCGATGCAATCGTTGTCGGCGGGGGCAGCGGTATGTCAAACGCCGCAGGAATGAACTTCTGGTATGAAGCAAGTCCCTTATTTTTAAAGTACATGCAATACTACCATGATAAATATCATTTTGCAGGTTTATTCAATGGTTACTACACAAAGTTTGACTCCAAAGAAGAGCGTTGGGCATATTTAATTTTGTCACTACATTTAATTTTTACCGAACCTGCTCAAAAGCCTACTTATGAATATTTAAGAAAGCTAATCGGCGATAAGCCAGTTCACTACATTACAACCAATCAAGATGGTTTATTCACCAGATATTTTGGCGAAAAAATCGTTAGTGAAATTCAAGGTTCAAACTTTTATTTTCAAAGTTCTAACCCCACTACTGACAAGCATCTCTATCCTGCTAAACCAATCGTTAAAGATTTAATTGGCAAGATTAAGGACCACAAACTAGATAAGAAATACTTCCCAACAAGTAAAGTTGACGGCAGTCCCCTTATTCCATGGGTTCGTGGTCCAGAATTCTTAGAAGACAAGCGCTATTACGACGAATATCAAAAAATCAATAATTTCATTGGTAAACATAAAGACAAACGGATTCTATTTTTAGAAATGGGTGTAGGTCGTATGACTCCTATGTTTATTCAAGAGCCATTCTGGGAAATGACCAAATATTTTGATAATTCCTTCTATATTAATATCAACCCTAAAGACGCAATAACTAATCCACTAATTGAAGATAAATCATTATTAATCAAAGAAGACATTAATGAAGTTCTTAAAGAAGCTAGTTCAAAAATTAACTAAAGGAGATAAAATGAGTAAAACTGCTACAACCGCCTCAAACTGGATCAAAGATGCCGACGCAATTTTGGTTACTGCCAGCAACGGCTTATCTATTTCAGAAGGTTTAAATTTATTCGCTAACGACAAAAAGTTAAAAGAAGTTCTAGGTGACTTAGTTGATAAATATCACTTGGGCAGTCTACTAGAAGCTACGTCTTTCCCATATAAGAGTCAACTTGATCACTGGCGTGCTATTGCCAGAATGGTTGAATACTACGGCAATAACTACGAACCATCAGACTACATGAGTGACATTAAGGAAATCATCGGTGACAAGCCATACTACGTTTGGACTTCCAACATCGACCACCACTTTGCTTTATCTGGTTTCAAGAATGTCTTTGAAATGGAAGGCAACTGGTTTGAAGCCATTTGTTCTAAGGAACCTGAAAAGCATGGCAAGTATTACTTAGGCAATAAGTTGCACGAAATCTACATGAAGGATCAAGACGGCACTTTAACTGAAGACGACATCCCTGTCTGTGACAAGTGTGGTGCAGAACTCGACTTAAACATGCCTTCAGAAAGCTTCCAAGTAGACGAAGAAAAGCTTGTTGAACTTCAAAAGTTCATTGAAAAGTACATGGACAAAAACTTGCTTGTTCTTGAATTAGGTATTGGACCAAGAAATCAAATGATCAAGGCTCCTTCAATGAACATGATTGCTGCAGGTTCAAACAGCCACTACATCACTATCAACCAAGGCCAATTATCAATTCCAGATCAAATTGCTGATCGTTCAATTGGCTTTGATTCTTCAATTTCACTTGCATTCAAGGAATTACTTTCAGGTAAAGACATGGGTGCTAAGACTGTCGGTCCAGTTAAGAGACAAAAATTGACACCTAAGCAAATTAAAGAACAAGCTAAGGCATTAGAGAAGTTTTACCCATACTTTATGATTGATGGCGCTCGCTACGGCGGTACGCCAATGTACATGACTATTGATAAAGATCACCCATCTAATTTACACGCTACTGAATACGGTCAAGGTTTGATGTATGACATGGGTGACCCAGTAATTGTTCACTGCTTCACCCAACAAGGCCAATACTACAAGGTACGCATGGGATTAGATAAAGAAAAAGACGAAGTGCACTCCTTCTACATTGATCCAGGTACATTCTTTGCAGTTGAAATCGTACCAAATGGCAACTCAGGCTTCTCAGTTATTAACACTGAAGTTTCAAACAGTTCTGCTCAAACTTTGGTACCAAAGACCGATACTTTACTTCGTCTTTTCCCAGACCAACGTGATGTTATCAATAAGTTCTCTGTTTTTGATTAATTTGTTAGAATAAGCACAGAAATGAGTTGATATTATGAAAGAAATAAAGCATCGAAAAACTGATCGTCGTACCTTATATACATTGAGTGTAATCAAAAATACTTTTTTACAATTAGTTAAGCAAAAAAGCTACAATCAGATTACGATCACAGAGTTATGCCGCTTAGCTGACATTACTCGCTCCACCTTTTATATTCATTACAACTCAATTACTGATGTCTTAAATGATGTGCTTGATGATGCATTGCAATTAACCAATGAAGACGATGACTTTGATATTAAAGGTTCTGACCTTTCATTTGATTATTTAAGCCAAAATGAATCATTGATCCCAGCTTGTCAAAGAATTGGAGATTCTAACAAGTATCAACAGTTGTTAATGGATCCAGATCTTAGCGAGTACATCATTGGCAGAATCATGGCACATGAACGTGATCGCGTTATTCCTTCAATCATGAAGAAGACTGGCCTTTCTAAAGAAGATGCCGAAACCCTATTTATTTACACAATCCACGGTTCTTTTGCGGTTAATCGATTGCACCACTTTAAGAAAGATGAGAAGTGGTCGCATGATGTCCAGATGCTTAATCGCTTTTCCGAAGCTGGATATAAAAATGCAAAATTGAAGTAGAAAAAAGACACGCAAAAATTGCGTGCCTTTTTTAGTCTAAATTATAATTAATGCTTATTTATTCTGCACAGCATGTTCTTCAGTCAAAAATCTAAAGAGGGGGGATTTTACTGATTAAAGCTCATGATACCTAACTAATTTAATTTGATTATCAATCACCAGATTACGTACTTTATTAGAACATGCCATATCTACTTCCTGAACTCTAGGAATAGTTAAGGAAGAAGTATTAAGGATGTACTGATCCAAGTATCCAGGATGACAAACCATCATTGGAGTAATGCCATCATCTTTCATTGCTTCTTCAACTACATTTTCAAAAGTCTTATATGGATCATAATTAGGTAACATACTATCCATAAAGGATTGTATGTTAGAATGCCTAAATTCTACATACTTTTGAGTAGGACTACCAAATGGTAAGAAGTCTAAATTATGTCTATCAGCAACAATCTTTAGCCCTTTAATAAAATTATCACTAAAAACAGCATGCCCTTCAAAATAATCAGGTTTTCTGTTTGCTAGCTTTAAAAAACGTTGATATTGTGCTTCAATTTCTTGAACCACTTCGTCAAGATTAACAAAATCTTCTTTGGCAGAACGGTATACTTTAGATCGTTTAAAGAAGCCATTCTGATCTACCAAACTAGGAATCGTTTTAGGATCACTAATTGGACGGCCATTTGAAATATCTATATGAACTCCGAAATCAATATTTTCACTCTTTAACAAGTTTAATCCTTGTTCTGAATTAGGCATATTAACCATAGCACCTACATTATTAATAATTCCGTTATGAACTGACTCATAAATACCATAATTAACTGCACGAGAATATCCTAAATCATCTGCCCTTATCAATAATTGTCTAGTCATAGTAAGCTTCCTTCTTTCCCTCTTATTTTTCACTAGTTTCTTCTTTATAAGCCATATTGTCCTGAACCTTAAAGAAAGGTAGGTACAAAATAGTAGTTAACGCAATTAAAATAATTTCTAAGATAACACCACCAATACCACAAACTAAAAATCCATCTATTATAAGTGGCGTACCTGTAGCACCCATAGCGATTCTTGGTAACGAGATCCAACCTAACTTCATAACAAAGTAAGTAATTAAAAAGGTTATTTGTGGCGCCAAGAAAAACGGAATTGCCATAATTGGATTTAAAATTATTGGCATACCAAACATGATAGGCTCATTGATGTTGAAAATTGATGGTAAAATTGATAATTTACCCAAAGCTTTAAAACGCTTGCTTTTAGAGAAGAAAAACATATCGATAGAGAGACCAATAGTATTACCAATACCACCAAGCATTAAGAAAAATAATAGTCCAGTAGTTAAAATATTTGTCATTGGCTTTCCAGCGCTATAATTTGCTTGGTTTTGAACACCAGCTTGCATGAAAAGCAACATGGAAATAGGCATTGTAATTTGACCACCATGAATACCAAAGAACCAACATAATGATGCAAACAAATTAAGCAACATCCAGGTCCAAATACTTCCAGACAATGAGGCCAATGGGGCAGCTAAAAGCCCGTAGAACCATTCAGAGAAAGTTTCATGAACTGTCATGTTAAAGATTAATCCAATAATGATAAAAACAAATGAAATCACAAAGCCAGGAATCAAGGCATTAAAACCATCTGCCACCATTGGAGGTACACCATTTGGCATTTTGATTGTCCAATTTTTCTTAACAACAAATGCATATGTCACACCTACAATTAATCCAACCAATAATGCTGTAAAAAGACCTTTAGCACCCAAATAATCAAAGCCAATAAATGAAGTAGGTGTCTTTTTAACATTAAACGTACTAAGTGGGATCATTGTGAAGAAACACAAAATTGAAAAAAGCCCAGCCGAAAGTTCCCCACTTGTAATTTTATTTACATGCAAATAAGCATAACCAGCTCCAAATGCAACATAAATAGACATAGCATTAATAGTAAATTGATTAATGCCATTAAATAATGTCCATAGACCTGTCGACTTAATAAAAGTTTGATATGCAGGTATTTGTAATGAACTTAATAATGAGAAAATAGCCCCAACAATGATAATTGGCAAAGTAATTTGAAATGCCATAGAGATTATCTTTAAAAATTTGTTTTTGGCAAATTTTCCTGCAATTGGTGTTAGCCAATCGCTTATTTTTTGCATAACAGGATTCATAATTCTTTTCCCCCTAAACAAAATTTATATAATTTTCTTTACAAATTCATCTTATATAAAAGCCTATGTAAAAGAAAGCGCTTGCTAATGCCTTGATAACTTGTTACTCTGTTAGTAACAAAAGAAAGGGAATTTTTATGAAAGCTTTTGATTTTTCATCATTAAGTACATCAGAAATAGGTGTCTATGATGTGTTGCAAAAGAATGCTGAACACATAACTGACTTAACAATTAGAGATGTAGCAAAGGAAGCTCATGTATCAACAGCTACCGTATTAAGATGTCTTGGCAAAATGGGGTATTCTACTTTTTCAAAATTTAAATATAGCGTTACTGCCGATACTCAAGTACAGCGGGCTATGTCACTATCTCATGAAAGTACATATTTAACTCAAATCTGCCAGCGTTTTTTTGCAAGACCTTTAAAAGAAGAATTTGCAACTTCAATTCATACAGCAGCTAAATGGATTAATAATTCTAAGAATATCTTTCTAATAGGAATGGGTAGTTCCAATCTAATTGCGCAATATGGTGTTCTTTTATTTGGAAACTACGGATTTCCAGCATTTACCTTTGATCGAATGGTACCTGTAGCGTATTTTAAAGGTGATTTTAAATCTACAGTAGCAATTATTTTATCTGTTTCAGGCAATAATAATGTTGATTCAGCTTCTGTTTTTCATAAAAGAGGATCAAAAGTTATCTCAATTACAAGCTCAGAAAGCAGCAAATTAAGCACTATTTCTGACTTAACAATTCATTATGACATTAAGGAAGAACATCGTCCTAGTGGTGCGGATGTAACAACTCAAGTACCGGTTGTTTTCTTATTAGAATCAATAGCTAGAGAATCTGGTGAACTTTTAGAAGCTAATAAATCAGAAAAAAGCAATAAAATTGATATAGGAAATAAATACCAGAGATAACGAAATAAACGAAATAATAGACGTTTAACAAATTTCCTTACTAAATAAATATCATGTTCGACACATAAGTAAAAAAATACACGCAAAATTAATTGCGTGTATTTTCGTCAATGTCATTAAGTTAAGACATTGATGATAAAATGTGGCTCAGTTTTGGTTAAAACATATCGCTGTATCTTACGTAGATGTTCTTAGTAAGTTTAACGTAGAGCTTGTCTTTGATCAGCTTGAAGCCCAGCACTTTACTATATTTCTTCAAGTCTACATGTCTAGTGATCTTCCTACCTTTAGCATCATAAGCATTAACAAATTTAGAAGTCTTCCTATTATATTTACCCTTAATGTTGATCTTAGTGCCTTTTTTAAGGTAATTGGTCAAGGTCTTAGCAGAAGCGCGCTTACCATTAATGTAGAGTTTGTTACTCTTGATGGTTGCAGTGATCTTCTTGGTAGTTGAAGGAAGAATGGCATTATCGTAAGCTTCTTGAGCCTTTGCCGCATTAATTGCGGCCTTTTCAAATGCTTTTTCAGCCTTAACTGCCTCAGCATGAGCTACATCCCATTGTTTGGCAGCATCTTTGAGCTTCTGTTTATTAAGGGCGGTTGGATCAGATTTAAAGTTAGTTTCTGCATCCCTATAATCTAGATAAGCTTTATAGTCAACAACTTTAGTCGCTTTTTCCTTTTCTTTAGCAGCAGTCAAAGCAGCTTTTGCTTTATCAAGATTAGCCTTTAAGGCTTCAAGTGTGTTAGTAGGTGTAGTAGTTTGGACTGAACTTGCAGTAGTAGTGCTATTAGCATTAACAATATTGCTCGTTGTGAAAAATGCTCCTGCTAAAGCAGCAGTCGCAAGCAGAGTAATGACATGTTTTTTCATGTTTTGCACCTTCTTCTATATCACTATCTATCCAACCCAAAATATATCATAACCCGCTTTTTTAACATATCTTTATGCTTGATGCATCAACAATGCTAGGGATTAAAAAATAGACCACTTTCAATGGCCTATTTTAATTTTCAGAAGATGATTCTTCTTATTTTTTATTTTCTTTAACGTACTTTTCTAGTCTCTTTAAGCCTTCCTTGATGTTGTTCATTGAAGTTGCATAAGACAAACGAATGTAACCCTCGCCGCCTTTGGCAAAAAATGATCCAGCAATAACTGCTACGTGGCCCTTTTCAGCTAAATCATAGATAAACTTAGTGTCATCTTGCTCAAGACCTTCTGGAATCTTGGCAAAGATATAGAAGGCACCAGCTGGCTTAACACATTCAAATCCTAACTTAGTCAATCCATCATAAAGCACATCGCGACGCTTTTGGAATTCTTTCTTCATTGGCAAAGCATCGTTTTTACCATTAGCCAAAGCCTCTTCAGCCGCATCTTGCATTGGCGTTGGTTCCGTCGTGGTGATTGCTTGGTGGATTTTGGCAATTTGATCCAAAATTGGTTTAGGTGCTGCAACCACGCCGATTCGATAACCAGTCATAGCCCATGCCTTTGAAACGCCATTCATCAAGACGATTTGATCATGCAAGGTCTTTTCCATTGAAGCGTGTGGCTGATCATAATTTAATTCGCTATAGATTTCATCGCAGAGAACAAAGATTGGCTTGTCGCGAACCACATCAGCTAAGGCATCAAGTTCATCTTGTGAATACATGACACCGGTTGGGTTAGTTGGGTAGTTCATGACCAATGCTTTAACCCTATCACCATATTTGTCTAAAGCAGCTTGGAGTTTTGCTGGCGTTAACTTGAAGTCATCATCGGAAGTGTCGATTTGTTCAACTGTCGCACCCATGGATTTAGCATCCCCGATATAAAGAGGAAAAATAGGCGTTGGCACCAAAACTACGTCGCCTGGATTAAGCACCGCAGTTAAAAAGTCATAGATTGATTCCGTTACCCCGTTGGTGATCAAGATTTCACTTGGGTCATATTTTTGACCATATTTTTCAGCTAAGAAATCAGCTGCAGCCTTGCGCAGACCTGGCGTACCGTTAGATGGTGCATAGTGTGAATGATTATTAGCAATGCTTGCTTCAGCCGCTTTTTTAATATGTTCTGGTGTATTGAAGTCGGGCTCACCGATTGTAAATTTGATAATGTCAGGGAACTTGTTAGTGTAAGCCGCAAAGGCTAAGATTTGCCCTGGCTTTTGTTCAACTAGGCCCTTCTTCATGTGTTTTGTTAAGTCGACCATATTTGTCCTCCTTATATTTAAACTAATTAGTTCAAATATAAGTGTCTGGTTAACCTTTGTCAAAAGGAAACAATTTTAAGCATAAAAAAAGATCAGGCTCACTGCCTGATCTCATTATTGGGTTAGCTGGATTCGAACCAGCGCATGATGGTACCAAAAACCATTGCCTTACCACTTGGCTATAACCCAATCTTCAAACCTTTTACTTGAATTGGTTCTATTTGAATGACCTCTCAATCACTCAACAGATATTAGTATAGGGGAAAGTGGCTAAAAGGTCAAGGAAAAATTGAACTTTTTTTGAATTAATTCATTTTGCTTTTTAATTCATTCATCAATTCATAGTTATTGGTGAAAATACCAGCTACATTAAGCTTAAAGTAGTGCTTAGCCAGCTTCGGATTATCTACCGTCCAAATCCGCTGCACTTCTTTGCCTGGCAAATGCCAGTGCGGATGAATTGCCGCAAAGTGATTCTTTTTTACAAAATGTTCTGGTCTAGCAACTGGCCATTTAGTTAAGAAACAGTACTGCTGATGTGGATCAATTCTCTGACAATTTTTCAAAGTCTGATAATTAAAGGAAGAAAAAATAATGGGATGCACAAAATGATATTCTTTAGCAAGTGCTAAGACGATTGCCTCAATGCCTTCATCATGAATCTTGTTAGTCTTAAATTCTAAATTGATATACAGATCTTTATTCTGCAGAATCTCAAACAATTCACTCAACATCGGTACTGGCTCGCCATTTTCCAAATGGAATTGTCTAATCTCGCCTAATGTGTAGTCCTTAATGTAGCCTGTCCCATCAGTTGTGCGGTCGATTTCTTCATCGTGCATTACCACCGGCACCTTGTCCTTAGTCAAATGCACGTCAAACTCTACGCCTTCTGCACCATGTGTTGCCGCATAACGGAAGCCTTCAAGCGAGTTTTCCGCAAATTTCACTGGCAAGCCGCGATGGGCAAAAATAATTGTCTTAGTCATAGTTTTTCACCTTCAAAAAAATGCCGCCAAAATCTTGGCGGCATCTTCTTTATTATTAATCCAAAACAATAGCACCTTGAGTTGCCAAAGTATCTCTAACAAGAGTCTTGACGTCTCTTCTTTCAACCATGCCGTCAGTTTCTTCAATGTATTCTTTGTAATGTGGTGTTTGAACATGAGCATCATAAGCTTCATTGTTAACGTAAACTTCAACGAAGTACCATTCGTTTTCGTTCTTCTTGTTAACACCTGACATCATGATTTCCATGCCTGGCTCAGAAGCCATGCTGGTAGTCATTTCTTTTTTAACTGAGTGAGCAAATTTTTCTTCATCGCCGGCCTTAACTTCAACCTTGATTAAGCGCATAACGAAGTTGTCTGCGTAGCTGTTCAAAGCCTTTTGTGCCTTAGTAGTAATTACTTCTGGCTTTAAGTCAATAACTTCCTTGCTGGTAGCAATCTTATTAATTGTTTCAGCAAAGTCATCTGCATGAGCAGCAGCAATGTGCAAGTCTTCTGCTACAGAGTTGCGGAACAATTCGATTTCGTAATTGTCTTCGCCTTGAGCATCATCGTGGCCGCTACCAATAAGCAAAGTGCCTTCTTCTGCAGGAATTGATTCGTGCATGTTCTTTTCAGCTTGACGAATATATTCACTGCGGTCATTTTCTGCAATGTTTAACTTAGTAATTTTAAAAATTGGTGTTTCATCCATTTTCTTCTTGCCTCGTATCATAATTTTTACACACCTATTATTATAAGCTAATGTAACAAAATAGAACGATTAATTACCAGTTAATTGATCAATTCTGACATTCTTAGCAGGCCACACGTTTTCAACATACTCTACTTCGTTGCCATCACTTTTAAGCAAAGCAAATTCCGCATTATGAAAACCAGAAAACTTGCTGCCATTGATGCGCTCACGAATGTAATGACCCATGCTATCGCCGTGACCTACAACCAAGATATTTTCGCCATCTTGAGCATCCCTCAAGATCAAATTCATCCCGCGCTCCATTCGCTCAGTCACTTCACGGTCATCTTCAACAGAACTGCCGCCAATAATGCGTCTAAATGGCCACAAGAGAATATTTCGTCCCTCATAGATGCCATAATTTTTCTCTTTTAGTTCTTTCAAGCGATCATATTCTGTTTCAGGTCCAGTAATAATCTCTAAAGAATCACTAGCGCGCTCTTGCGTAGAACAATATGCCCGATCAAAATTGATGCCATTTTGAGCAAAATAATCACGAGTAGCTTTAACTTGCTTAATCCCCAACTTCGTTAAAGCCGAGTCGCAGCTACCTTGCATCCTGTGCTCCTGATTAAATAAAGTTTGTCCATGTCTAACCAAATACAAATTTATTGTCATTTAAAGTTATCCCAAATCTTTTGCAGGCCATACATATTCATCAAAATGAGCCTTGCCATTATCAACTGTCAATTTAACAATTGAAGCATTGGCAAAACCAGGAAAGTTAGGGCTATCAGTTGCTGCTCTAACATATTTAGCCAAAATATCGCCGTGACCTACGATTAATGCAGTTTCACCATCATCAACGCCCTTTAAAATTTGCACAACGGCGCGGCGCATCCGGGCTACAACATCTTCATCTTTTTCCATAGTTGGATCGATATTCTTATTGCCATAATTCCATGGAAGTAAGAATTCATCACGACCTTCGAAGATACCGTAGCACTTTTCACGCAAGTCTTTCAAACGTGTATAAGGCATCTTGTGGTCTGTAATAATTTCCAAGGTATCACAAGCTCTCTCTTGCGTAGAAGAAAAAGCCTTATCGAAATGAATGTGATGTTCTTGGAAATAGTTGCGTGCCATTGCTACTTGACGAATCCCCTTTTCGTTAAGTGGTGAATCGCAGCGGCCTTGCACCTTATGATAGTAATTAAAATAAGTTTTTCCATGTCGAACTAGATATAACGTTTTTGACACAAAGTCTTCCCCCAATATTTCTACATTTTCTCTATCTTATCAAAAAAGCGCGCTTAATGCGTGCTTTTAGTGTCTTTTAAGGTTTAAAAGTGCCATTATACTGTGAAGAATCAACTATAAATGATGGAACGCTGATGAAGTGCATGGAATAAATGTTGTTGGTTTTAGAAATACTGAAACCGTAGTAATTGTAGTCACCATCATGGCTAGAGCCTTGAGTGTTGAATAAATCACCGGCGTGTTCCCATTCACGATATAAGTTTCGATCACTACGTTGATTTTCACCAGAACCGGCAAAACCAAAGATCATTTGCTTTAAGCCAAAGTAAATGTCGCGCTTCATTTCGCCCATCGATATCTTTTGCTTATTAATGGTAAAACCAGCCATGTCTTCAACGTAGTTATCGTCTAGCTTAAGTCCATTCTTCTTGCAGGCTCTAACAATTCCGGCAACGTAGTGACCATTATCTTTAATGCTGCGGCCATTATCTTGATATTCTTTAGCAATGTCGTCAGCTAATTTTTGCGTACCTGTGCTGTAAACCCATGGACGCAAGCCAAGTTGTTCACGCGCACTATTGATTACGCGCAAGGAAAATTCTGCCAAAGTCTTCTTATCACTAGCAGAAAGATGAGCAGGATCAATCATCCTTTCATCGTCCTTGCTTTCACCACTGGCAACACGTGAAAAGCCGTTGATCTCCATTCCTTGCATTGAAGCCTTAATAAAAGCTTCGCTTGGATTACCCATATATGCTTTGAGGAGTGCTGCGCGAGTATAGCCACTTGGCAATATAATTGAAGCTTGACTATAGACAATTGTAGACATTGCTTTTACTTGCTTGACATCTTTAGCCAAAATCCAGTAAGAATTTGCGCTGAGTTTATATGCGGAATATTTTTTCTTGCCTATTTTTATATAGCTTTTAGCAGAGTAAGAATAGGTTCTGCCGGCATAGGCATAGTACCTAGACTTTTTGCCCTTTGAAGTATAAAGTCGGACTTTTTTATTGCCTTTTACCTGTACTTTTCCTTTTGTTGTTGCAGCTTGCACAGTTTGTGCATTAGTAGATTCTGTTACCGCAGTTGCAGAAGTTAGCAAGCAGACACCGGCAAGCAAAGTCATCATTACCTTTTTGGACATAAGTGTATCCTCCGTTTGTTTTATATACTTACATAGTTATTGTATCAAAAAAAGGCACACAACTTAATGAAGTCGCATACCTTTTTTATCAATTATTCAATTGTTATTCAGTTTTTTTAAGGTCGATTTTAGTACCAACCGTTTGCTTGCCAGAATGACTTAGCAGCTGACCATGAGCCGTAACGACTCTTAACGTAGTTGTCAGCAACTCTTTCTTGGTTAGCAGCTGAGTAGTCACCATTTAAGTATGATGATGAAAGTTGGTATTTACCTACGTATTGACCGTTTGTAGCACTGTATGAGCCACCTGATTCTTGACTTGCAATCCAAGCCTTGGCACTAGCTTCTGAACCAGTTGCAGTTGAAGTGTATGAACTAGTATTAGTAGTTGATGCACTAGTTGCAGCTGAAGCAGTTTGAGTTTGAGCTGTTTGCGTTTGAGTGTTAGTAGTAGCAGTTTGGCTAGCAGTAGTAGTGTGAGCTTGTGCTGCTTGGTGGCCAATAGTTACGTACTTAGCGCGAACCCATTGGTTCTTACCTAAGTCGTACCACTTGTGACCCTTTGAGTCGTAAGCAGTCTTAATTACTTTCCATGAAGTGTTGCTTGCTAAAGTTTGACCAGTTGCTACTGGGTTTTCATAGTTGTTGTATACGTTGATTGAGTTATTTGAAACGTAGTTTACAGTTACTACGCTTGCATCGTTTTGGACGATAGCAGCTTGTGCAGTGTTTGAGTTCACGTTGTTTGCTGCTACTAAACCTGTAACTGACAAAGCAGCTACTGCAATTGACTTAACTAAGATAGATTTGATTTTCAAAAAAATTCTCTCCTTAAAGTTTAAAAAATAAATATAAGTAACGAATTTTCACTTATTCGTCTGTCTCATTCAATTGACAAGTCATATACTACAGTGCTTAAGTTTCAGAACTATAACAGGAATATCACTCGCTTATTAAGAAAGTATTACTGAATGTGTCAGTTTTGTAACATTTGTAACATTTGTGTAAATTATCTTTGATCATGCAAAATGTTGTTAGATCAACGTTTGTGGCGATTTTTTCAATTTATTTGTTATGTACAAAAACATGTTCGCATTTAACACGTTGAAACACTTCTGCAAAAATTATTACAGACAAAAAAGAGCCCAATGTCTTGAAAATCAACATTGAACTTCTTATTTAATGGAGTTTTTTAGCAATTTATTATTTGTTTCAGTCGGGAAAGCCCCTGCCTCGTAAAGTGCAATCGTATTTGGACTTAGACCCACTAATTCAGCTAAGTCGCGTTGAGATAACTTTGCCTTAGCTCGATATTGTTTTATATCTTGTGGTGACACCAATCCCATATCATTTCGATATTGTTGACGGGCTATTTCGGCAGCTTGATCATCTAGTCTTTCATCTGGAATTAGTTCATTAGTATTACTATCAAAAAGCGCCAGTGCTGTCACTGTATACTCATGCCCTTTGATAGTATATGTAGTTGTAAAATTCTTTTGATAAGTCATAACAAACCTCCACCAAATAATTATTGCTACATAATTATAGCAAGCACATTAAAAGCATATCAAAGCAAAAAAGCCCAATGTCGTAAAAAATGAAGTGAGACCCAAAAGTTAGACACTTTTGGGTCTTTTATTATGACTAAATTTAATAAAGAACAA
>NZ_CABUIW010000032.1 GCF_902491705.1 uncultured Lactobacillus sp.
ACGAGTTAAAGATTCTTATGATATCAGGACTTACAAGCAATTTTAGTCTACTTATTACCATACCTTTTAACTATTGTATGTATTAAAATATAGGAATGAGGTATCAAAAATAACAGCTAAATTGAGGAGTGGAACTGTGAGCTTACTATTTAAAGAATTAGACTGCAATAAAACATGTGACAAAGTTGATGAATTTTTAACTGACGATTTAGAAAAGCTAATTCTGATGGCCGGCCGTAATCTAACCGATTTGCGGTCTCCAAGCTTATCGCTTGCACCTGGTCATTCTAGTGGAGCTAATCATGCTGAAGCGAGCATAATTCGTGGACTTAATGCAGAAGCTGAAATAAGAGCAATTCATCACACTATTTACCACCTGCCTGAAATGTCAAAGATAATCATGCGCGATCTTTATATTTATCAGATGGAGAACTGGCAAATAGCTGAAGCTATTCAATATAGTCATACACAGTACAATGTTTTTAAAAGAAGGGCACAATTGTTTTTTGCGGATAGTTTCGATCACTGGCAAAGATACATGTCTTGTGAGCCGATTATTGATTTGCATCAATATAAATAAACTTGCAAGATCGCTGAAAGATACTTATTTTTTAGCGATAGTTATATTGCCACGTTAAAGGCTATAGTAGTATTGTGAGTTAATTCGGAATACGTAATACTTACACAAAACTCCTATAAAACAGGCTGGTAGTGGTGCAACTCCGCTATCAGTCATCAGATATCGCAAGTATCAGCGTTAATTGTTTTATTATTTAAGTCATTTGATTTTTACATGTTTTTATTCGCTTGTGATATCGCTAAAGAGTTTGCTTATTAAGATAGCAAGCTCTTTTTATTTTGCACAAATTAAGGTGGTGGTGAATATGCGATGAGTAAGATGGAAGATGCAAAAGCAGATTATCTGGCTGGTATGAAGTACAAAGATATTGCTGCTAAGTATGGCGTTGCTCTTAGTACAGTAAAGTCGTGGAAGACAAGAAATAAGTGGCAACGGAATAATGCAACTAAAAAGAAAAGTATGCATACAAAATCAAAAAGTATGCGTACAAAACCTGAAAAAGTTGCACCATCTTTACCACCACCAGCATTACCAGATAATGATGAGTTGACAGATAAGCAAAAGGCTTTCTGTTTGTATTATTTACAGCGATACAATGCCACCTGGGCTTATCAGCAAGCGTATGGTGGAAGTTACGATACAGCTCATACCAATGGACCTCGATTACTTGCTAATGCTTGCATAAAAAAATATCTCACTGGTCTAAAAAAGCAGCAATCGCAAGAGCTATTTGCCACTGCTAACGACATTCTATTGCGTTATTTACACCAAGCTACCAGCAATATATCTGATGTTCTTTCATTTAGAACTAAGAAGCATTTAGTCTTTTATAAAGTACGCGATAAGAATGGTCCTTATGAGGATTCAAATGGCAAGTTTAGATATGAGCCAAAGATTAATCCTGAAACCGGTAAGCAAGATTTTTACTATGAAAATATTGTTGAATTAAAAGATAGTAAGGATATTGATACATCTAATATTAAGAGTATTCGGATTGATAAAGGTGAAGCAGTTGTTGAAATGGAAGATCGTCAGAAAGCAATGCAGATCCTTCTTGATCGCTTACCTGAGCCTGAAGTTAACGATGGTAGCACAACTTCACTACTCAATGCTTTAACTGGCGGAATGGCTAAGATATGGAGTAAAGATAACAATGAAAACAGTTAGATTCAATTTCACTCCATTTTCAAAAAAACAACTGCAAGTTCTAAGCTGGTGGGCTAATCCTGATTTAAAAGACTATGAAGCAATTATTTGCGATGGCTCGGTTCGTGCCGGTAAGACCGTAGTAATGTCCCTATCTTATATATTGTGGTCAATGACTAATTTCACTGGTCAACAATTTGGTATGGCTGGTAAGACTATTGGCTCTTTTAGGCGTAATGTGTTGCGTCCATTAAGAAGTATGCTGGAGAGTGAAGGATATATAATCCATGATTCTCGCTCTGAAAACATGATAACCATTAGTAAAAATGGGCATACTAATTATTACTTCATTTTTGGCGGTAAGGATGAAGCTTCGCAGGACCTAGTGCAAGGTATTACCTTAGCTGGGTTCTTTTTTGATGAAGTTGCACTTATGCCGGAATCATTTGTTAATCAGGCTACTGCAAGATGTTCGGTTAGTGGCTCAAAGATGTGGTTTAACTGCAACCCCGCAGGACCCTATCATTGGTTCAAGCTTGACTGGATTGACCAGATGAAAGATAAACGTGCGCTAAGACTTCACTTTACGATGCACGATAATCCATCCCTTGATAGCGTAACAATAGGCAGATATGAACGTATGTATTCAGGCGTATTTTATCAACGCTACATTCAAGGTTTGTGGGTTATGTCAGAAGGTGTTATCTATGACAACTTTGATAAAGATACTATGGTTGTTAAAGAACTACCTAGTCATTTTGAAAAGTATTATGTTTCATGCGATTACGGAACACTTAACCCAACCGCTTTTCTTTTGTGGGGTTTAAATCACGGTACCTGGTATTTAATTAAAGAGTACTACTATTCTGGTAGAACTACTTCACGGCAGAAGACGGATGAAGAATATTGTGAGGACTTAAAGAAATTTCTTGGCAATATAAAAGCTGAAATGATTATTGACCCATCAGCTGCATCATTTAGTGCAACTTTAAGACAGAATGGCTTTAGGGTTAGAAAGGCCAAGAATGATGTGTTAGATGGTATTAGAGTTACCCAGACAGCCATGAACGAGGGGAAGATAAAATTTAGCATGAATTGTCCTAATTTGTTCAAAGAATTAGCCAGCTATGTTTGGGATGACAAAGCAGCAGAACATGGTGAAGATAAGCCGGTTAAACAGCATGACCATGCATGTGATGCAATGAGGTATTTTGTATACACAATTATTTACAAGAAAGTTACTGCAAAGGTTACTGTACGTCCTAGAGTACGTGGCTTATAGAAGGAAGGTGTAAAAGTGGCAGTTGTAATTGATAAAGATTTACTTGGCGATGTTAATGAGCCGAATGTTGAGGCAATTAACTATGCGGTTAGAGAATTGCAAAATCGCAAAAAACGGTTAGACAAGCTGTCTGATTATTACAATGGTAAGCAAGAAATTGAAAAGCATGAGTTTGATAATGCTACCGTTGAAGCAGCTAATGTGATGGTTAATCATGCTAAATACATTACTGATATGAATGTGGGTTTTATGACCGGTAACCCTGTAAAGTATGTTGCTGAAAAGGGTAAGAATATTGATGATATCCTAGAAGTATTTAATCAAATTGATATTCATAAACATGATATTGAGCTAGAGAAAGACTTGTCAGTATTTGGCTATGGCTATGAGTTGCTTTACCTAAAAAAGACTGATCCAATATCTGTTAGGGATGAATTAGGAAACGAGAAACTTACTCCAAATACTGAATTAAAAATTGAAGTAATTGACCCACGGGCAACTGTTGTGGTTTGTGATGATACAGTTGAGCATGAGCCTTTATTTGCTGTATTTACACAGGAAAAGAAAGATCTAGCTGGTAATACTAATGGCTATAGTATTACTGTTTACATGCCTCAGCGAATTGTAGAGTATCGTACAAAAACAACTATGGAAGTTTCAGCAGATGATCCGATTGTTTATGATGGCGAGAATTTATTTGGTGCAGTTCCAATAATTGAATTCAGAAACAACGAAGAAAGACAGGGAGATTTTGAACAGCTCATCTCTTTGATTGATGCCTATAACTTATTACAAACGGATCGAATTTCGGATAAGGAAGCATTTGTTGATGCAATACTTGTTACCTTTGGTTTTGGTTTGGATGATAACGAAGATATTAAACGTTTGAATCGTGGCGCTATTGAAGCTCCTCCGCGTGAAGAGGGGGCTGATATTGAATGGCTAACTAAGAGCTTTGATGAAACTCAAGTCAACTTGCTTAGTCAATCCATTGAAAACGACATCCACAAGATTTCATATGTGCCAAATATGAATGATGAGAAGTTCATGGGTAATGTGTCTGGAGAAGCGATGAAGTTTAAGTTGTTTGGTTTAGAGAACTTATTATCAATTAAACAGCGATACTTTTTTGATGGCTTACGTCGAAGATTGAAACTGATTCAAACAATTGTAAACATTAAAGGTGCTAATGATGATGCTAGTGGATGTAAGATCTCACTTGCAGCTAATATTCCTTCTAATTTATCTGATGTAGTTAATAACGTTAAAAATGCGGATGGAATAATTCCTAGAAAATATACTTATAGTTGGCTTCCTGACGTTGATAATCCTCAAGATGTCATTGATGAAATGAATCAGCAAGATGCTGAAACAATTAAAAAGAATCAAGAAGCATTATGTGGGCAAGATCCAGATCGTTTAGAATTGGAGGATAAGCAAGATGATTCGAGTGAGAATGATAAAGAAACCGGATCAAACAATAATCAGAGTCACCGGACACGCGCAGTATAGTGTTAAGGGTTCGGATATTGTTTGTGCTTCATTTTCTACGCTTATTACTCATACCGTAAATAATTGCACTAAAGTAACTGTAACTGATAAAGATGGTTTGCTAACTGCTGTATTTTTAGATCCCAAAAGCGTTGAAAATAAGATACTGTTAAGTGCATTTGAAAATACAGTAAACCAATTAATTGACCAATATGGGCAATATATTTCTTGGTGTTGATTCTCTATGAAAGTTAATAAGAAGAAGTTTACTTATTGGCAATTACGTGATTTACAAGATGAGCAAAGAAATCAAGATGAAGCAACTAAGAGATTAAGAATAATTAATAATGCATATCAAAAAGCACAATCATACTTGAGCGACGAGGTTAAAAAGATCTATCGTCGCTATTTTTATGCAGATATTTCAAAAGAAGAAGTTGCAACTATCATGTCTTCGCACATTTCTCCTTCTGAATTGGTTACTCTTAAAGCCTTATCGTCTAGTATTACTGATAAGAAAAGTAGACAAGCAGTTGACAATTACTTAGGTAGGCTTGCAGCTAAAAGCAGAATTACACGACTTGAGGAAATGCAACTTAAAGCATACATTGCTGCAAAATCAGCTGGTGCAACTGAACTAGATCAAAATGTTAAATTGCATACTGACATAATGAAACACGCTTGGTCAGAAGCAGAGAAACAAAGTGCTGCTTATGACACTACTAAGGATTACACTTTACACTCTCCTCACTCTGTAGAAGTTAAACAGGACAAAATAGTCATTAAAAATCCTGATACTGGTAAAGAAGTGGCTACTGTTCCAATGGATAAGGATGTTCCAAAGAGTAAGATTACTGAAATCCCTAATCGCTATGTTGAAAAAGCATTAGAAACTCGCTGGAAAGGAAAGAACTTTTCATCACGTATCTGGGGGAATACTGATAAATTAGCCGAACGATTGCAGGAATTGTTTACAGTTAAAGAACTGAGTAATCTCCCTGAACGTGAGATGATTAAGCGAATTGAGCAAGAATTTAACGTTGGTAAGTTTTATGCCAGTCGTTTAATTAGGACTGAAGCTAATTTCTTTTATTCTAAAATTAAGTTAGATAATTGGCGTAAACGTGGAGTTAAGCAATATCAATTGTTAGCAGTTATTGATAGTCGTACTAGTAAGATATGCAGATCAATAAATGGAAATGTCTATAATGTTAAAGATGCAGTATTTGGTAAGAACGTTCCACCATTGCATCCCTTTTGCCGTACAGTTCCAGTAATTTATTTAGGTAATGCTAGAAGTGCAAGTAATAAAACGGTAAAAAAGTAATTTGTAGACCTAAGCAAGTCATAAAACTGCCTCGAAAATTTAAATACGTATGTGGATTTGTTACTGCATATCTAAAATTCACCGTGTAGAAATATGGGGTGGCTTTTTTCATGCAGTTTTTTTGCAAGTGTGCATGGGTAGAAAGGACTAATTATGGAAAATAAATTTTATAAAGGTTTATTAAAACTTAATTTACAACGATTTGCTGATGAAGGACAAGGTGAGGGAGGTGATGACAGTAACAATGCACAAGATGAAGTAAAAGATAATGGTTCAACTGATGAGCAGCCTTTTAAAACCTTTAATACTCAATCAGAATTGGATTCTTTCGTAGATAAGAAATTGGCTAAGGCTTTAGATACAGCTCGCTCTAAGTGGGAAAAAGAGCAAAACGATAAAGCCCAAAAAGCTAAAGATCTTAAGAACATGTCTCCAGAGGAACGACAAGAGTATGAATTTAAGCAAAGGGAGAAAGCCTTGCTTGATAGAGAAGCTGATGTAACTAAGCGTGAAAACAAGAATAAATTGGCAACTCAGCTAATTACCGATGGCTTGCCAGCAGAGCTAGTAGATGTTTTCGATGATGTTCTAACTGATGAGGATAAAATGACAGCTACTTATCAAAAAGTTAGTGACGTTTTTAGAAGTGCTGTTCATGATGCTGTTGAAACTCGATTAGCTCAAGGTGCAAAACCACCAAAGATCTCAGGCAATACTCAAACTAACAAAACTACTGGAGAAATCTTTGCTGAAAGAGCTAATGAATCTCAAAATGTAAAAAATGATTTTTGGAATTAGAAAGGAAAAAATATGTACACACAATTTCAAAATGGTAAGCAATTAAATTTTCTTGCTTCTGAAAAATTTACTGCTTTCCCAGAAACAGTTAACAAAGATAATTACAATGTAAAAACTGACGATCTAGGTCGAAAGTATATTCCAGCTGGTACTGTATACCCAACTAATGATGCTAAAGCTATTGGTATTACTGTTAATGACGTTTATGTGACAGATAGTGATACTAATCAAATGGTTGCTGTAATGCGTGAAGGTTGGGCATTAAGTCAACGCCTTGACCCAGTGCCAACAGCTGACGCAATTAAAGCAATGACTGCAATTCATTTTAAAGATCTGGAAACAGAAGCAACCCCATCAACGGATGATACACATAAAGTTCAATAAAAGGAGAAAATAGTAAATGAAAAATCAAAAGTTAAAATTAGATTTACAACGATTTGCTACACCAATTCTTGATATGTTTAGTCAAAGTACTGTTCTTGACTATACTCGCAATCGTCAATATCCAGATATGTTAGGCGATACTTTATTTCCAGCTGTTAAAGTACCAGCTCTTGAAGTAGATATTTTAAAGGCAGGTAGTCGAGTACCAACGATTGCTAATGTTTCAGCATTTGATAGTGAAGCTGAAATTGGTAGCCGTGATGCAAGCAAGATGACTGCTGAATTAGCATATGTAAAACGCAAGATGCAACTTACTGAAGAAATGTTAATTAAACTTCAAGCACCGCGTAATACTGCTGAAGAAAATTATTTAAAGCAATATGTTTTTGACGATATTGATGCTATGGTTCAAGCCGTAAAAGCTCGTGGTGAAAAGATGACCATGGAGATGTTTGCTACTGGTAAGATTACCGATAAATCACATGGTATCTCCATTGATTATGGTGTACCTAAAGCACATCAAACATCATTAACGGGAAATAGCACTTGGGGCAAGGATGGTGCTTCAATCATTGAAAACTTACAAGATTGGTCTGATAAATTAGATATCACTCCTACAAGAGCTTTAACTTCTAAAAAGGTACTTCGAGTACTAATGCGTAGTACTGAAATTAAAGAAGCTATTTTTGGTAAAGATACTGGTCGAGTAGTCGGTCAATCAGATTTAGATCAATGGATGACTGCACAAGGATTGCCAATTATTCGTGCTTATGATGGAAAATATCGTACAGAAGATGCTAAGGGCAACCTTACAACTGAATCTTACTTCCCAGAAGATAGAATTGTGCTATTTAACGATGAAGTACCAGGTCAGAAGATTTATGGTCCAACTCCAGAAGAAAATCGTTTAGTTTCAAGCAATGCACAAGTTTCTAATGTAGGCAATGTGATGGCTAAGGTATATGAAACAAGTGAAGACCCAATTGGTACTTGGATTCTTGCAGCTGCGACTATGCTTCCATCATTTGCCAGTGCAAATAATGTTTTCCAAGCTAAAGTACTCTAATTGTGGAGGTGCTTAATGTGGATCAAATGGCAGAAATGGTTTCATCCCTAAGCACAAGATTACAGGTTTCTGATAATGACTTAGTAACAGACTTAATTAAAGAAGCAATTGCTCAAGTCCTAGATTATACTGGTCAAAAGAAATTAGTTGGCAACATGGATATCTATGTTAAAAAGCTAGCAGTTATTAATTACAATCGGATGGGAATAGAAGGTGAAACCCAACGAACAGAAGGTGGAGTTACTAATTACCTTGAAGTTGGAATTCCTAAAGATATTCGATTGGGACTGAATCATTATCGAATAGCAAAGGTGACTAGGCTATGAGATTAAAAGAAAGTGACTTGACAATTGTCTATATTAGAAAGCCTGCGGATGTTCAAGATGATGAGGGTTATACAACTAAAGGTTGGAGTGATCCTCAGCCAATTAAAATGAATGTTCAATCGGCTGGCGGTTCTGTTAATGCTCAACTTTACGGGAAAGATATTAAGTACATTAAAACGTGCAAATATCAAGGAAAATTATTATCAGAAGGACATGGAGAAGGCTATGGAATTTGCCTAAATGTTCCAGGTACTAGTGATCCAGATTATAAGATTACAGCTATTCAGGAGTTTTCTACTCATAAGAACGTTACCTTAGAGCGAATTAAAAGGGATGAGCAAAATGATTAATGTAGAACTTAGAGGCCTTGATGAGCTGAAGACAAAGCTCAAAAAGCTCCCTAGCGTAGTTGCTAATGCTACAGCTAACGGACAAGAAACTGCTATTGAACAAGCAGAAGCCTATGCAGTGGACGAATTGCAATCCAGCATAAAGTATTCTACTGGCGAACTTGCACGGAGCTTTAAGCATGAAGTTAAAATTGATAACGATGAAGTTATTGGTCGTTGGTGGAACTCGTCTATGGTTGCAGTGTTTCGTGAATTCGGTACTGGTTTAGTTGGAGAGATGTCGGATAAACAACTTCCACAAGGTGTTGCAATTACCTATCGGCAAACACCGTGGTTCTTTCCAGTTGATTCGGTTGATTTAGATTTAACTAAAATTTATGGCATACCTAAGATTAAAATCAACGGTAAATATTTCTATAGAACTGCTGGGCAACCAGCTAGACAGTTCATGACACCTGCTGCTAATCGAATTGAAAAAGAAGCACCAGAAATCATTAAGAAATCTGTAGATCAGGAATTACGTGATAAGTTAGGTGATTAAATGGAAATTTACAATGTTAAAGCACTTGTCTTTAAGACGCTTAAATCTATTCCAGAATTAAAAATGGTTTCACCTTCTTATCCTGGTAAATTCACAGCATTCCCGACTGCGATTTATTCGACTAGTCAGTCTTCTTATGTTCGTAATGCTTATCAGGAAGAAACTGATACGGAATGGAAGATAACGATTGATTTATATAATGACAAAGGATCACTAACGCAAATAAAAAATAAGCTCATTGCTAAGTTTTCAGCAATGGGCTTTTCTAATAGTATTGGCGATCAAGATTTGAATGGAGTAGCACGAGTAGTACTTGTATTTACAGGAATTGTAGATAACACAAGTAAACGTGTATATCAGAAAGGATAAAAAATGAAAAACGCAAAATTATATAGCAACTTATTGAAATTAGATATTCAACGATTTGCAGTTGATAGTTCCGAAGGACTTGTAGGAACAGGAACTAAGTTAGAAAGATCAGAAGATGGTTCTACCTGGGAAGAAATTGCAGATATTAAAACTATTCCTGAATTAGGTGGAGATACTGAAAAGATTGATGTTACTACCTTAGCAGATGATCGGCGTAAGCAAGTAGAAGGTATCCAAAATGCTTCTAACGTACAATTCCAAGCTGTATATAAGGGTGCAAGTTTTGCTAAGGCACTAAGAGAAGCTGGTAACCGTAAGCAATACAACTGGAAAGTTACTTATCCAGATGACATGACTGCAACAATGCGTGGGTCCTACAACATTAAGTTTGGTGCCGTAGCTGTTAATGGGGCATTAGGTTACACAATTACTATTACTGTATCTGATGGTCCTCATTTTACTGCTGCTGGATCAACTCAACCTGCAAGTAAGTAATAGCCAATGATAGGCGTGGGTTCGATTCCCATGTCTATTTTTATAGAAATATTAAAAAGGAGAAATTAAATTATGGCAACAACAATTAAGAAAGCAACTAAAACAGTACAACTAGGTGATCTTGAACTTGATTTAAAGCTTGGTGGACGTGAGATTTTTAAGATTGAACGGCGCTTAGGTAAATCAATGCTCTCCCTCTTCATGGATTCACAAGGTGGCAACAAATTGCCTCCAGTTAACGAAATTCTGATTGTTCTACAAGGCGCAAATCAAAGTCACGGTGTAACGGATAAGCGCGTTATTGAAGCATTTGAACAATACTTAGATGATGGTCACACTACCATGGATTTATTTAATGAGTTGATGGAACTATTTGATGAATCTGGTTTTTTCGGCAAGAAAAAGAAGAAGGGTACCAAGACCAATACGGAATCGGAAGAAGTAACTCTCGATTCAGTGGAAACCACCGAAGACGCATTGATGTAAACGAAGATCATTTTGATACAGTCTCTGACTTATTCAAACATCTATATCCAATTGCGGTTGAATCAGGAATAGACGCAGATCACTTTTGGGATATGGATTTTGGCGAAATCATGACGCAAATAAATGCCAATGAAAAACGTAGATTAGAAGATTTGCGTGCTAAGGCATACATGGATCATCGTTTAAGTGAAATGGTGGCATTTGCCTTTAATGATCCTGCTAAAATGCCAAAAGTTGAAGAGGCTTATCCATTTGTCAAAGATCCTGTGGAAGAGACTACCGAGCCAGATGAACCTGATTGGAAACAAGATCAGGCTCTATTAATGCAACAAGCTCAACGAATTAGACAGTTCAATAAAGATAAAGGAGGTGGAAGTTAATGGATTTAGAAGAACTTGAATTAAGGTTTACTGCCAATTATGGGGATGTAATGCGAAAGCTTGATGAATTCACTAATATCATTAGCCAAAAAACTAATGATATGCAATATAAGATTCAAGATGGCTTAGGCAAAATTAATCAGTCAATGAATGACAATGTTTCAAAAGCTAATGAATCTGCTAAGGAAGAAGTTCGTCAGCGTACTGAGGCAGAACAAGCCAAACAAAAACTGCTTGAACAGACTCTTAATACTCAAAATGATGTTACAGATAAAGTCATTCAAGGGAATAAAGAACAGGCTGAAAGTTCTAAAGAAGCTGTTAATCAATCAGAAAAAAGTTTAGATAGTTTGACAGCTCGTTTGCAAGAAGCATCTAATATGCAACAACGAATTGCACAACAAACTAGTGCAGCACGTGAAGCCGTATCTGATATTGCTAAGCCTAAAGAGCAGTCACAAAGACGAGAAAGAGCAACAACACGTCCACAATTTCTAAATTCAAGTTTTGATGATTACCAAGAAAAACGGATTCAAAGCTATATGCCTAAGCGTCCCGTTGATTTAGGTATTGATGATGAAATCCAAGCTGAAGCCTCTCGTGCTAAAAAAGAAGTTGATGGGCTGGTCACTCACATCAATGAAAAGATGGAACAGGCTCGGTCTATGCAACGTAGAATCGCTACTTTAACTGCTAACCGAGATAATCTTGATATGAGTAAGCAAGGAAGTAAAGTTAAGTCAATGAGACTAGACGATCAAATTGCTGATGCTCAAATTAAGATGGCGAGATACCAGAACCAAGCCAAAGCTCTTGCGCAAGAAATGTCGCAGGAACTTAATTCAATTCCATCATCCCTTAAGCGAATTGAAACCGAAATGGATCAAACAGAAGGCAAGATTGAACGAATCAGACGCTCAATTGCTGAAATGAGAGATAATGATGCCACCCTTGGAAGATCCGCGGGTAATGATAAGGAACTTAAGCAAGCAGAAGCTGAATATAGGCGCTTGGTAGCTAGAAGTGATGAACTTGCTAAAGCTTATAGTTATGTAAGCTCTCGTGGAGATGAATTAAAGGCTAGTTCTTCTCGAATTAACACTGAGCTATCTGAAGAAAATAAAAATGTTTCAGGGCTTAGTTCAAAATTTAATAGACTACGAAATACTATCTCTAATGTTAACTCGTCTTTAAAACGCTTTGGTAATAGTGGAAATTCTTCTATGCGTCGAGCTGGTGGTGGTGCGTCAATGTTAAGCGAACGTCTTAAGGGCGTTCGAATGGCAATGCGTATGCTAGCTAGTCAATTGATTGTCTTTACGTTGCTCTACCAAGGGATCATGATGTTAGCCCAAGGTATGGGTGCAGCGTTAATGACTAATAAGCAATTTGCAAGTAGTTTTAATGCAATTAAAGTAAATCTATTAACTGCTTTTTATCCTATTTATAGCTATGTTTTACCAGCAGTGAATGCTTTGATGAACTCACTAAGAAAGGCAACAGCATGGATTGCGCAATTTAGCTCTGCTTTAACAGGGATGAGTTTATCCAGTGCCAGAAATGGTGCACATGGTTTGTACGATCAAGTGCAAGCGATGAATGATACTTCTAAGGCGGCAAGTAAAGCTAATGAAGCTGTTAAGAAACAACAGCAAGAACAAGCTAAAGCTGTACAACGTGCTAACCAACAAATTGCCCAAGCCAATCGTCAAGGTGCGGCGGCAGTTGCAGCCGAAAATGAGCGAATCAAGGCATCTAATGAACAAGCTAAAAAAGCGTTCGAAGATACTAAGAAAGCTAATGAAGACTTGCAAGCTTCCTTGATGGGCTTCGATGAGCTTAATGTTCTTGATAACAGTAAAAATAATCAAGATAATGGTTCATTTGAGGCACAACCATTAGAGAAGTTTACTCCGCAACAAAAGCAAGACAGTCCTATTTTTGATGATGCTGGATTAGATGATAGTGGTACAGGAGACGGTAACCAAGGACTTGACTGGAATGTTCCATTAGAAGCCTCACAGAATGCTATTGATGCAGCTAACAAGGTCAAAAAAGTTCTAGGTGAGATCTTTGACCCAATGAAGAAAGCTTGGGATGAAAAAGGTCAAGCTGTTGTGGATGCTGCTAAATACTCATGGCAAGAAATCAAACGCTTGTTAGGTGATATAGGTAATTCATTCTTACATGTCTGGGATAATGGCACCGGACAAAAAGTGATGGAAAACTTACTTCAGTTGCTAGCTGATATGCTGAATATTATTGGCGATATTTCTAGGGCATTTGCTGAAGCTTGGGAAGAAAGTGGTCGAGGGACTAAATTTATTCAAGCCATTTTTGACTCACTTAATAATATTTTAGTTGCAATCCATCACATAGCTGAATCATTCCGCAATGCATGGAATACGGGTAATCTTGGTAAGAGAATTTTTGCTAATCTCTTAGATTTAGCTACTAAACTAGTCGAATTTATTGGAGATATTGCAAAGTCATTCGATGAGGCATGGCAACATGGCAATGCTGGTACAAAGCTGTGGCAGGCATGGCTAAACGCCTTGAACAATATTCTAGATATTTATAAGAATATTGTTACTTCAATTGATGAAGCGTGGAAGCATTCAAACTTGGGTGTTTCAATCTGGAGTCATTTAATTCAAATTGTTATTGGTGTAGGCAATACAATTGGTAACTTAGCTGGTCAATTCGATAAAGCATGGCAACATGGTAATGTTGGTACATCAATTTTTAAGACTCTTCTAGGCATGGTTGATGATATGCTTGGTGCTCTAGGAGATATGGCGACATATACTTCAAATTGGGCTAAAAAGCTTGATTTCACTCCACTATTGAAGTCAATTGATAACTTGCTAAAATCCATTCGACCTGTAACAAAAGATGTTTGGGATGGCTTATCTTGGGCTTATAAAAACGTCTTACTTCCACTTGCGGGATTCACAATTACTCAAGTAATTCCTGAATTCTTTAATGCATTAGCTGCTGCACTTAAGGTTGTTCATAGTGTAGTCAAAGCGGCTAAACCAGTTTTTGAATGGTTCTATGATAGTTTTATCAAGCCATTAGCTAAAATAGCTGGATTTGCAATTGTGGAAGTTTTAAAGCTTTTAACTAAAGCACTTGAAGGATTATCTGATTGGATAGACCATCATCAAACAGCAGTTAAGATTATGACTGCAACATTGCTTACACTCTTAGGTATAAAAGTTGCTAGAGCTACTATTGCAGGCATTCAAAGCTTTACTGACACCCTTAAGATTCTGGCAATGCTTAAGTTCGATAAGCTAAAAGCTGGTGTTAAGTATGCGGATGATATGCTTGGTGTTGTAATTGAATTTGCCAAACATCCAATTCTTAACATCAAGGAACTTGCAAAATTAAGCTTTGAAAATATTAAAGGCGGTTATGCCCACATAAAAGATTTATGGAGTGAAGTAAATCAAGGCTGGCAAGACAGTAACTTAGCTAAGACTGACTTCCTTAAATCAGCTCGCTCCTCTATTCAATCTGGCGAACCAATGAAGTTAGGTCAAAAATTGGGTACTGGATTATCAGGCGCAATGATTGCCGTAACTTCTGGAATTGATATCTACAAAGGAATCAAAGCAAAGAACAAAGAAGAAAAGTTCGCTGATTTTGGTTCTGGAATTGGTGGAGCAGTCGGAGGCGCAATTGGTCTTTGGTTTGGTGGTCCATTAGGTGCAGCGGTTGGTCAACAAGTCGGCTCATTTATTGGTAAATGGGGCGGTGTTGGTGCTTCTAAGTTTGGCGATGGCTGGGCTAAATATGGCAAAGGTAAAAAGCCTAAAGACTGGGTTGAAGCAATTGGCTTTAAGTCTCACGAAATATTAGACAACTTTACTTCTTGGGCTAAGTCTGTTGGTAAAGACATTAATACCAACATTACTAAGGGCAAGAAGGAAGTTCAAACTGCTAGCTCTAATATTCATAAGTGGTCCACTAATTTTATTTCTAGCGCTAAAAAAGATATTAAGAGTTGGGCACAAAATGTTGGCTCTAACATCAACAAAGATATAGACAAAGGTAAGAAACTTGCTAAACAAGCAGGTACTAAAGTTAAAGAATGGTCCACTGATTTTATTAGTGATGCTAAAAAGAAAGTTCATGACTGGTCTTCAAAAATTGGTTCTGACGTAAATAACAGCGTTGAAAATGGTCAAGCCATGGCTAAGAATGCTGGAACTAAAATTAAGAACTGGACTACAGGCTTTAGAGAGTCGGCAAGTGGACTGGTAAGGTCTTGGGCTGAAAGACTAGGCGACCACATTAATAATGGTTCTGAATCTTCACGCTCAGGAGCTACTAATGCGGGTAGCAAACTATCTAGTTGGACGCGTAGTTTCTTTGGAAATGCTAACCAAAGTATTTCTAGTTGGGCTGGTGGTTTAGGTGGTCATGTCGATAATGGAATTGGCAATGCTTATAATTCGGCTAGGAATGCCGGTGAACGATTAGGAAGTTGGGTATCTAGTTTCAGACATAACACTTCAAGAACCTTGGGATCCTGGGCTGGTACTCTTGGTAGCACAATTGGAAATGGTATAAGGGACGGCATCTACAACATTAGTAGTGCTGTTCAAAAAGTTGTGGATGCAATTGTTAATCCAGTTCAAAATGCTACTAATAAAATTAAGGAAGGTATTGACTGGGTACTTAATAAATTAGGTGGCGGTTCAATGAACTGGGGGTTCTTCAACTGGAATTCCTATGCAACCGGTACAGATAATCACCCAGGTGGTTTAGCACTGGTTAATGACCAAGAAGGAGACATCTACAGAGAAAGTTATGAATTGCCAAATGGTGAGCAAGGATTATTCCCTGCTAAGCGTAATTTCTTAACGTACTTGCCAGCCGGTACCAAAGTTAAAACTGCTACAAGTACAGCTAATGAATTAGCCGGTATGGTTCCTAAGTATGCCGGTGGTATTGGTAACTTTAATTTCGATTTTAGTGGTATTTTTAGTGGAATTAGTTCAGCCTTAGGTAATTTGGATTTTGGCAATATTTTTGATGGAGTTGGTAGTTTTGTAGATGGTGTGATGGAAGAACTTGAAAAAGTTACTGATGATATCGCTCATCCAGAAAGACTGGTTAACTACATTGTCGATAAGTTTGTTACTTATGATTGGAGCTTAGGAGATGCCTCGCTTAAGTTTGCTAAGGGTGCTGTTAACCAAGAAAAGAAAGGTATGATGAACTGGGCTAAAAAGGTTATTAATCAATTTGGTGGCTCAACTCATCAAACTGGACCAGGAGCAGAAGGTTGGCGTAGTGCTGTTAAGAAAGCTTTACGTAAAAACGGATTGCCAGCAACTCCAGCATATGTAAATGCTTGGGTGCGTCAAATTCAGACCGAATCTGGTGGTAATGAACATGCCGTTCAAGGCGGATATACTGATATCAATACTCTTACAGGTGACTTAGCTAAAGGGTTACTACAAACTATTTCAGCAACTTTCAATGCTTATAAGTTTCCTGGTCACGGTAATATCTTTAATGGCTACGACAACATGCTTGCAGCAATTAACTATGCTAAGCACCGCTACGGTTCAGACATGCTGGCTGTTATCGGTCACGGACATGGCTATGAAGATGGCGGTTTAATTGCTAAACATGGTTTTTATGAGATTAGCGAAAACGACAAGCCAGAAATGGTTGTTCCTTTAACTAATCGTGAGTTAGGTATGCGAAGAATTAATGAAGCTATCGAATTTATGAATCATAATTTTGGTGGTGGCTTGCAAATGCCATCTTCCTTAAACAGACGAACTGCTATTGATAGTTCAATTTATTCTGATACTCAATCTAATGATTCTACGTCTGTACAGCGTGGGGGATTTAAGGAAATGAGCACAGAATTAGTAAATGCAATAATTCAAGCAATTCAAATGCAAAACTTTAATAGTAATAACGGAAAACCTATTGATTTACACTTATCTGTCAAAATTGGTGATGAATCATTTGGAGAACATGCCATTAAGGGTATTAATACCATTAACCAAAAGAATGGTAGAAATATGTTAAATCTTTAGAAGGAGGAAATGAGTGATTGTATTCTTTAAAAATTTCTGGGACAGTGGTTAATCCTGCCCCGCAAACTATGCAGGTAACAATTCAAGATATTGACGCAAAAGCAACGCGTGATGCACAAGGGTTACTACATCGAGATCGAGTAGCTACTAAAAGAAAAATCACGTTAGCATTTGGTGCACTAACAGTTCCAGAATGTGCAAAGATTTTAGGAGCAGTTAAAAGTGAATTTTTTAGAGTAGATTACTTAGATCCACAAGATGGAAATATGCGGTCAGGAACATTTTATGTAGGAGATCGAACAACACCTGTTTACTCTTTTATAGATTCAGTACCTGTCTGGAAAGGCTTATCCTTTGATTTGATAGAACAGTAGGAGGTGAGAAATATTGCTAACACAGACAAAAGAAGTTAGAGATGCTTGGCGAGCATCACAGAGAATATTAGACATTAAGGTAGTGGTTAATGGAAAAACGTATAGTGCTACTGATATTAACAGCTTGAAATACGATTCAGGAGCTTATACTGGTGATACATTTGCTATCGGTTCAACTTATTCAAATAGTGTTCAAATTGAGTTTTCACATTTAATAGAAAATCTAAAACTTGGTATGGAAGTTTTACCAAGCATTGGAATTAAAACGTCTAAAGGTTACATTTACGAACCATTAGGCGTTTTTATTATCTCTAGTGAAATCAAGATGGATCGCAATAACAATCTTACTTCCATTAGTGCAAGTGATAGATTTTGCGGGTTAGAGGGATCCTATAAATCTAAATTGGCTTATCCAGCAAAAGTTTTAGATGTAATTGCTGAAATCTGTGCACAATCAGGAGTCGAGACTAATGTGGATGACTTAGCTAGACTTCCATATCAAGCTGACTTAGCCAGTCCCATTACAGGGCAGACTTATAGAAAAGCTTTAGGTTGGATTGCACAATTGTATGCTGGGTATGCTACCTTTGATCGCCATGGCTTATTTACAATTAGAACTATTGCAGAACCTAACTATGAGCTGGATCCCAGTCAGTATGAACAAGCTGGTTTAACTAAAAATGAAGCTCCATATAGAATTAGCGGTATTCAGTGCCAAACTACAATTACTACTAAAACTAGAGATGGCGAAGATACTGATGAAACTAAAACTTATCAAGTTGGAGATTCAAATGGATCTCAAATTAAGCTTGAAAATAATATTATGACGCCTGATAGGTTAACTAATATTTGGGAGCAGATTAAAGATGTTAATTTCTATCCATTTAGTTTGAACTGGTTTGGAAATCCTGCTGTTGAAGCTGGTGATTGGTTAAAACTGCAAGACAAGCAAGGTAATAAGTTTATTGTTCCCAACAATAGCTACACGCTTGATTTTAATGGAGGTTTGTCAGCAACTTCTAAGGCAGATCAAACTTCTTCCACAGACTCTGTAATAGCTTGGGAGGGAACATTCTCTCAAACCATTAGAGAACTTCAAGGTCGTAAAGCACCAGATGGAACAGTGATTTTTCCACCTAGTGTAACTGAACTACCTACGAATGCCAAGCCTAACGATGTTTGGTTCAAGCAAAATGGTAATTCAACAGAATTGTGGGTGTTTACTGAACAAGAAGATGGGATTAGAAAGTGGGTTAGGAGGGATTTAACTCCTGACGAGATTAAGAAGCAAGTCCAAGAAGCACAAGCCGGCTTAAAAGATGCTAAGAAAGAAATAGCAGATAATCTGGCTAAAGCTGATAGCGATATTGCTGAACTTAATGAAAGTATTAGCAATCAGAATTCAAAGATTGATGGATTGAGTACTAGTGTTAATACTGTGGTAATTCCTAAAGTCACTGATATTACTAATCGGATGTCTGATGTTGTCACTAAAGTAAATGAATAGAAAAATATTGTTACTGGGTTACAAACTCAAGCTACTCAACAAGGTAAGGATATCTCTAAGATCACTACTGATGTTCATGGTGTTACTGTTGATCTAGCTAACCTTAATGGGGATGTAAATCAAACCAAGGCTACTGTACAAGGTTTACAGACCACGTTAGGCAATGCTCAAGGGGATATAGCACAAATAAGGGTAGATGCTAAAAAACTTTCTACTAGTTTATCTGGCAAGGTTGATACTTCTACATACGCTAATTTTGTTAGTGCAACTAATAGTGCATTGAATGCTAAGTTAGTAGCTAGTGATTTAAAGGGCTATGCAAAGACCACTGATGTTCAAGCTACGGCTAATGGATTGCAGGTAAATATCAATAGTGTTGCTGATCGAATGAATAACCTAAAAATAGGTGGAAGAAATTTAGTTGCAAATACTGGTAAAGAGTATGTAATGGGCTTTGGCATTCCTAATACTATATGGCAGAACGGCTATGCACATTCTGTACTACCACAAGGTGATGGAAACGAAATATCACCGCAGTCTAATGCCTTTCTTTATGAACTGACACCACAGCGTGAGTACACGCAAACTATTTGGTTTCAAACTGATGCAAAAATAAAAAATTTAAATAATACAAAAATTACGTGGTTTTCATGGGAAGATAATCATGATTTGCAACCAGCTAAAATCGAACAAATAGGTCCCAATAGCTATAAGTTATTTTCAACGTATATTTGGCCTAAAGCCAAAAAGATAAATAGGGTAAGATTATTCGATATTTGGGGGCTGAACAAGAGTTTTGATTTAACTAGTGGCACTTATTTGAATTTCGGAAAATTAAAGCTAGAAGTAGGTAATACTTCAACAGATTGGATACCAGCCTTAGAGGATACTGAACATGATATAAATGAGCTGTCGGCTCGTATTACTACAAATAGTCAGCAATTTAGTAGCTATTATACAAAGTCTGAAACAGATAGCAGAACTAATTCTGCTAAAAATGATGCAGTTAATACTATTAAAAATGATGGTAATTGGAATGGATTAAAAAATATCTTAACTAATAGTGGATTTCTTCAAACAGCAGATGGTTTTACTCAAAAGGTTCAACAAACTACACAACCAATATTTAATTCTATTAATAGTGGTGGCGTTAATCTGTTAACAAATACACTTACACTCCAAGGATTTAACAATGCCGGAAATAGTGGAAACTATACTGGATTTAATATTGAATCCAAAGAAAGCCATATTAATGAAACTAATGGTGACGAAATTAAAACTAGTGTTTTTCGTGTTTATGGAAATGATTTAAATCATGCTCCAATATATTTAGGACAAAACTTTACTTTACCTGTGGGAACTTGGACCATAAGTTTTTTAGCTCGAAAT
Source organism: uncultured Lactobacillus sp. (assembly GCF_902491705.1). Lineage (GTDB taxonomy): Bacteria > Bacillota > Bacilli > Lactobacillales > Lactobacillaceae > Lactobacillus. Next base: position 20,360 of record NZ_CABUIW010000032.1, read on the forward strand.
AATTCGACAGGTAACGAGAAAAACAAATTAAGTTTTTATACTGATGATTGTGCTAATCGAGGCTGGACACCATTAGGAACTTCAGATGACATTGATAATGTTTGGAGAAAACACCAAATTACTTTTACCACCTCTAAAACTACTTTTGAACAAAATCCACGTATTCACATGCCTACTACCGATATTGTTCCCGGTGGCTCTTTATATTTAGCTAATTTCAAATTGGAATCTGGTCCTATTGCTACCACCTGGTGCCCTGCACCAGAGGATTATGCAACACAGATTGCTTTCACTGAATTAAATCAGACTGTAGCAGGTTTAAGATCAACTGTTTCGAATAATTATGGAACATTAAATTCTCAAATTGCTCAAACTGCAGGAACCATAAGAAATGAAGTAACTGATAAAGTTAATGGCCTACAGTCACAAATCACTCAAAATGCTAATAATCTTAACTTTAAAGTAAATGCAGTAGGAGATCTTTCCAATATTTGCTTAAATCCAAATTTTGATGATGGTAGTACGGCAGGTTGGGAAAACATATCTAGTTCTACTGAAAATGGAGGAAGTCCGTCTAAATTTTATGGAGGAATTAGTATACGAGATGGATTTTATGGAAATATGTTTTCAGTATCAGCGGGAGATAAATATTATTTTTCTGTTTTTGCATGGCAAGATCAATCTTCGCATAATTTTAGTATCGGTTTAACTTATTTACAAAAAGATGGTAGCTGGAACTGGCAACCTGCTATAACATTTGCACCAAGTGAAGGCGGAAGAGAAAAAACAGGAACCATTACTATTCCTTCAAATGCAGTTAAAGCCAGAATATGGGTTCAAATTGATGCTTACTCTGATTACGGTCATTGGTGGTTCACTAATGTCAATGTGAGAAAAAATGATACTCTTGCACAAATCAACATGTCCGCCGGCACCACACTGATTCAGAATGACAAAATCTACATGGATGCAAGTTCTACTGTGTTCAGTGGTAAGGCGTTTATCCCTAACGCTGCAATCACTAATATCTCAGCAGACAAGATTAACACAGGTACTTTAGACGCGGGTAAGATTAACGTAATCAACTTAAATGCCAACAACATCACCACCGGTACTATTAATGGTGCTAACTTGAAGATTAATCTTAATAGTGGAGATGTAAATTTTCAACATGGACGTATCCATAATTGGAGCAATACATTAGATATAAATATTGATCAGAATTATATTTCTACTGCAAATAATGATACTAAAGCAATATTAAAAAATGGTGAACTTCAATTAACTCAACCACAATTGTTTGATTTAAGTCCTGATCCTTATTTAAGGCTTTGGAATAATGGAACAGCAGGAGATTTTTCAGTTGCAAGTCTAGATGTAAGAAATGGAATTGCTATTCAACCCAAAGATTATAGGGGAAATTCTATTTATGCCCTATTAGGACTTCTTGCAAATAACTCATGGGCCGGATTTTATACTGGTAAATGGGGCGGTATAGATAATAAGCTTTTAACGGCAATTGGTGGAGCTGATCAGGGAATTACTATTCATGGCGGTGCTCATTTCCAAGATACTAGTAGTTTGGGAAATGAGTCTTTTCCAATGATCACAGTTGGAAGCGATCACTTGGGAACTACTTTTGGCAATACTAAAATAGTAATTAATGCTGAGTATACTTATTTTCCAATGAGTTATACCAAAACAACTGGCTCTGCTCCAAACGCTTTTATTGCAAGCGATGGTGCTCTAGTTCGTTCAACATCAGCATCGAAATATAAAACTGACATTCAACGTAGTTATTCAACAGAGTATGGTGACAAGCTTTTAAACCTACCAACAGCCATCTGGACTGATAAAGGTCAAAAGGAAAGATATGAAGCAGGTAAACGTCATATTAAACCTGAAAAATACTTCGGTATGATTGCAGAAGATTTAGCTGATGCTGGCTTAGATCTCTTAGTTAGTCGGAATCCAGAAACACATGAAATCGAAGGTATTCAATATGAAAGAATAGCGCCTGCGCTTTTACCAGTAATTAAAAAATTAAAAGATAAAGTAAATAGATTGGAGAAACAAATAAATGAATAATGATAACGCAATTTCGCAAAAATTAATTAACAAGTTAGCAACTAGTGAGTATAACAACGCAATTTTACAAGTAAGAATTGACGAATTAACTCAAGAAGTAAATCAATTAAAGTCAGAAAAGGAGAACAATAAAGATGTTAAAAACAAGTAAGTCAATTGCAATTTCAGGAAGATCAATGGTGGAAGATAAGCAGGTCGCTACTTTTAATGCGAATATTTATGAAGCTAACGCGTCTGGTGGTAGTGATAACATCAATATGATTATTACTGACCGTGATTTATATGATGCAAATAAAGCTACAGTTAGAAAAGATTTGCAAGACTTTCAAAGTAAAGTCTGGTCCGCTCAAGATGAAGTTATGGCGAGCGCTGATGAAAAGGCGAGTGAGGGATAATGAAACGAACTCATATAGGAAGTAATATAAGCGATAACTTCCAACTGTTTTTAATTGGGCTAGCCTTATCAGCTATGGGAATACTACTTTGGACAGATCATACATACTTCTTTTGGCCACCACAGTTTGCTAGGCTTATGAATGATGATGGTTTGGACGCTGTAGCTGTGGTTACTGGATTTGGATTACTATATTACGCAGTTACAAATGAAAAGAGCAATACAGTAGCAGGAGTTTTGTTAAGCATCTCAGCAGGCTTTACAGGGCTGGTTGCGTGCATTCAATTAATTCATGCTATTTTTGCAGGACAAGCACCTATGTTTTTAGGCTTTATCTTGTCCTGTTTTTTATTGGCGGAAATTTTATATACGGCAAGAACTAGAGATACGCGATAAGAGGTGAGGACACTTGCATGACTTAATTCAAGATCTAATTAATCTAGCACAAGTGTTGACACCTATAATTCTTGGAGTACTAACTTGGAACTTAAATTCTAAGAAGACTAAGCATGATGGCTTAGCAGATGATAATGACAGGATAGTGAAAGAAAATAAGCGTCTTACTAAGTTGAATGCTGAAAAGGATAAAGAAATAAATAATTTATTGAAAGAGAGAGATAGAAAATGAGATTAGATATTAATTTGATTTGGGCAATTGTTGTCCTATTAGTTGCAGGAATGGCAACTGCCTATAGTTTAAATAAACAAAAGTTAGAAAAATTGGCGCTCACACATCCCAAACTTGCAAAAGTCTTAGAAACAGCCGGCGTGTTAGCAT
>NZ_CABUIW010000033.1 GCF_902491705.1 uncultured Lactobacillus sp.
TTGTTCTTTATTAAATTTAGTCATAATAAAAGACCCAAAAGTGTCTAACTTTTGGGTCTCACTTCATTTAGCATTGATATATCAACATTTTCTTTTTCTTAAATTTTCTATATTTAATTACTTTTCAAACCAATCCCAATCGTCGCCAACAGTATGAACGCCGCTATCTTCTTCGTCTTCTGCAGAGCTGATCTTCTCTACTCCTGTAGGACGCTCAACAGTATATTCACCGCGGCTATTTTGCTTAACGATTGCTTCAAATTGAACAACGTCGCCTTTTTCAAGGTTCAGTTCCTTAAATGCTTTACTCATCCGCAAAGCAATTTGCTTAACGACAACATTGTCTTCATTATTAACAGTTAAATTTTGAAAAATTCCCTTACGATCATCAGGACGCAAAAAGGTTGCAGTAAAAATACGGCGATCACCATCTGCATATTTTGCAAGTTTTTCATTATAAATATCGATCATTTTTCAAAATCCTCTTTTCTTACAATGTTTACTATAACATTCTTTTTATAGTTATTAACATTTATTTATAAAAAAAGCCGCAGCAACATACATAACGTTACTGCGACTTTAGCGAGATTTATAATGAAGAAAATAGGTTATGTAATAATCACTTCAGGAGGAAGGATTTTTATCCGGCCACCTGTTATGGTAGTCCTATTTCTTTCATTTGTTAAATCTTATTCATAAATAATTACTGGTTCATTCTTAGAAATGTTGTTCCAAACGCTTCTAATTTCACTTGGCTTAACATTTACACATCCATGAGAACCACCCTTTAAGTAAGCTTTCTTACTCCAGTCAGTTCTCCAGCTAGCATCGTGGAAACCACATCCGCTCAAAGTAAATGGCATCCAGTAGTTAACAGGTGAGGCATAGCTTGAGCCATCATCGTTACTACCGCGCAAGGTAGCATTTCTTTGCTTGTAGTGGATGTACCAAACACCTCTTGGAGTTTGATCACCCTTGCTACCTTCCATCGTACCGGTAACAACGTCTTTCAAGTGAACCTTAAGCTTGCCGTTTCTTACTAACCAAACTTCCTGTTTCTTTAAAGAAACAACGGCATAAGTATTACCAATTTCTTGGTTGGATCTGCCGTAACCATGGGCATAAGTACTGTAACCCAAGCCATAGATAGCATCAGCACCATCAAAAGTAGTCTTGCCTTTGGCAAAAGCATTAAGCAAAAGACGACGAGTCTTTTGAACATAAACGCCCCAACCCCAAGTCTTGTTTTTAACCGTAATGGTCTTACCCTTTACCTTGTTGCCAACTGGGACAGTAAACTTGTAACTTCTGTGCAAAGTCGAAACTTCTTTATCAATTTGGTTTAACTTTGCAGTTAATTTACTAGTATCACCAAATTGGTATTTACCATCTTGGTAAGAAACATCGTTTAAAAGCTTACTTGCCTTTAACTTATATGTCTTACCATTAATCTTGTAGTTAATAACTGTTTTCTTAAGCTTATTTAGCTTGTTTTTAGCAGTAGCTAAATTCTTAGTAGTATAGCTGTAGCTCTTGTCTGATGGCGTCTTAGTTTGTTGTTTTTTAAACAACTCACTAGTTTCTTGCTCATCAATTGAACTAGTAGTGCTATAACTATACACTAATTTATTATCTTTTAATTTAACTACATTCTTGGCATTCTTGTTAATCTTATCTGTAGCCTTTTGAACAGTTAACTTACCTACTTTAACCCCATCAATTTTGACATTAGGATTAAAGTGAGTTCGTGCAAACTTTTCAGCTGCAGTCTGTGTAGCAACACGATGATTATGAATGCTAAAGCCGGCAATGATACCAATGATAATGATTAATCCGATCGCTAAGATGATCAGATTATTTCGTTTATTCTTTTTCTTCAAATCTTCGTTCATGATTCTATCCTTTTTAATAAATCAATAATTTTAATATAGCACCCATAAATGCACGTGTAAAATCTATTGTTTGATTAATGTGCCTTTTTCATAATAGCTTTGATCGAGTCTTTAAGAGCAAAGTATAAAATTGGCGTACAAATTGCAGTAGAAATAGAGTTAATCACAGTCGCTGGCAAGCTGACGAAGGCTCCAATATAAGCAACCTGCAGACTAGTACCCACCATCAATGCTTCAACAATTGATACGCAATATGTAGTGAAGATTTTGGTTACACCAGCAATGATACCTAGAATAATAATATTTTTCTTAGTATCTTGATAATTCATCCCTTTAAAAACAGCGGTTAAAACTGTCGCTACAACCACAACTTCTAACATAGTAAGCCATGAAGTTGCTGCATAACCGTTAAGCAGATCGAATCCGCCAAGGCCAATAATTCCGGCAATCATTCCATTACGATAGCCTAGATAAAGGATAGCCACTGCAGTCAAGGTGTTGCCAAAGTGAATAAATGGACGACCCACCATGGCTGGTACAGGGATACGTAAAACCCAGATACCAATATAAATAATTGCCGCAAATAAACCAGTAAATATTAAAGATTGTAATGAATTAATGTCTTTTCTCATTTTTATTCGTTATTATCCTTCTTTTTTATCTCTTTTAGTAAATCCAGCATCCCTGCCGCATAGTTTGGACCAAGGCGTTTATCTTGCACAGGCGTATTGATAATTGCCTGCTCTACAAAATCAGCTGCAATTGAGCAGCTTCTCTCTAGCTTAATGCCATGCAAATATGCCGCTAAGAGACTACTGGCAAACATGTCGCCTGTACCAAAGAAAGAACCTGGCAACTTCTTTTGAATTAGTGACCATTCTCTTTGCTCAGTAATTCCGATTTCTGCAATTTTTTCATTGGTCAAATTAATTCCAGTGATGATCACATTCGGCACTGCAAAGCGTTCAACCAATTTTTGCGCTAATTCTTTTGCATTTTTTATTGTTGGCATTGGAACTTCTTTATCTAATAAAAACGCTGCTTCTGTCATATTCGGCGTTAAAACTGTTGCCTTTGGCAACAATTGCCGCATTTTAGCAATATATTCATCATCTAAACCGCGATACATTTTGCCATGATCAGCCATTGCAGGATCAAGCAAAAAATTCTCTTTCTTATGCTTTATCTGATCAATATTTTTCAGCCAAAAATCAATTGCTGGATTGCCTAAATAACCTAAATACAGTGCATCAAATTCTAGATCAATCTCTTGCCAATGATGTAGAATCTTCTCCATTTCATCATTTAGATCATAGCAAGTATTATGACTAAAGCCCGTATGCGTCGACAGTATTTCGGTAGGCAAAACTGTCGGCTTAAGTCCGCTAGCTCCCAGAATAGGCAAGGCTACTGATAATGAAACTTGACCTGCACATGACAGATCTTGACTAATTAAGACTCCTCCATTGACCATTTTTTCACCTCTAACAAAAAATCCTGCTATTAGTTTACCATAAGTTAGTAGCAGGATTAAAATATTATTTTACTTTGCGCTAAAAGTATTAGCTTGAATGTGGTTCAAAATTTGGTAACCAATAGTCTTGTTTCTGTTTTCATCGTTTTGAGTTTGGTTCAAGAACATGATTAAACCATTCTTGTTATCACTAGTTAATTGAACCCAATTACCAAAGTGAGTGTTGTAAAGGTTACCATAAGCTGACTTAAGGTTTCCCTTAATGTACATACCACCTGAGTAACCATTTGAAGTCTTAGAACTCAAGTTAGTCATATAGTTATATTCAGCTTGATCCAAAATCTTACCGTTAGTCAAACCCACTTGAATCTTGTAGTAATCCATTGGTGTTGAGAACAAGTTGCCGGCACCAACAAGCTGTGAAGCTTGTTGCTTTTTAACATATTGAGCCCATTGATAGTTCTTAGAATTCCAAGTATAAGAAATACCATCGGTCATGCCAGAAGGAATATCTTCAAGGAAGTATGTTCTCTTCAAACCTAATGGGTTAATAACACGTTCTTGCACATTTTGCTTGTAAGACTTACCCGTTACTTGGCGAATAATGCCAGCAAGTAAAATGTAGTTGGTATTGTTATAAGAAAACTTACCAGGCGTATTTTGAGTAGTTGAATTCAACTTATTAACTACCCAGTTGATTGCGTCGCTTTCAGAATAGATGCGGCCACGGTTAACTTCGGTATCAGTTGCCTTAAGACCAGAAGTATGAGTCATCAAATTGCCGACAGTGATGTTAGAAGCACCCTTTAAATTAGGATACCAATTAGAAATCTTGGTATCTTGAGTGAATTTTCCATCATAAATTAGCTGCGTAATAATTGCGGCAGTGATCACTTTTTGAAGTGAACATACTGGATACACAACTTTGCTGTTTCCTGCACCAAGACGCTTGCCATAATAGCCATAACCATAACTAATTTATTGAGGATGACCATCTTTAACAACTACAGTAGTTCCTCTTGCATAATAGTTAGCAATGGTTTTTCTGACAAAACTGCGCATCTCAGTTTCATCGTATGCGGCACTAGCAGTCTTAGAATTTGCCACTGCAGCAATTGGCAAAGCAGAAACTGCAGCTAGCGAAATTGCTGTCTTCGTTAATACTTTCTTTAGCTTAAAATGTTTCGTTTTAGAACCCTCCAGAAATGTTAATTTCCCTACAGCATAATATTAGCATTTATTTTTTTCATTGGAGTTACAGATTAGATAAAAATTATCTATCTAATATGGATAATTCTTTAAACGATCCTTTTCTGATAAAGTTCTAATTACTTTCGCAGGTACGCCGACAGCTAATGAGTTATCAGGAATATCCTTAGTAACTACAGAACCTGCACCAATCACGCAGTTGTTGCCGATTTTTACACCAGCACAAACAGTAACATTGCTTGCAAGCCAGCAGTTATCGCCAATAGTAATTGGAGCGCCGTATTCAATATCTGCAACTTTTCCATCTTCTTGCATTCTAGGATTTCTTTGATCGGCAAGTAAGGGATGTAGTGGCGTAGCTAAAGTAGTGTTAGGACCAAACATTACATTTTTACCGATAGTAATTGGGCAAGTGTCCAAAATAGTTAAGTTGAAGTTAGCATAAAAGTTGTCGCCTAATTTGGTGAAGCGACCGTAATCTACTTCAATTGGTCCTTGCAAATAAACATTTTTACCATGGTCTGGGAAAAGCTTATCGATGATAGCGTTTCTTTCTAGCTTATCTTCATCGGCAGTCATATTGTAGTCACGTGACAAGCGATGAGCTAAACTTGAAAACTTACCTAACTCTTCTGTATCAGGACGATATGGCTTACCTGCCAACATATTTTTGGTATTTTTTTCCATTAATAAATCCTCTAAACTTTTACTTTTATCAATATCTATTTTATCTGAATTATTAAAAAAGTGGACAGCCTATATTTTCTTTTGCAGATAAATCATGTCAACTAATTGATGACCACATTCAATTATTGGATGGTCATAATTATCGGTGAAGAAATTACGTACTCGGTGCGATTTTTTGAAGCCGCATTTTTCATAAAAGGGAATCGTCAATGGACTATCGCCAGTGCCCACCTGAACAATTTCATACTTTCCTTTATATTTTTCGCATACAAAATCGATTAATTTTTTGGCATAACCATGTCCTTGATATTCAGGAGTAGTCGCAATATTTTTGATCTCTAAAATTCCATCTTCATCAGTAACGACGCATTCGCTCATAACTATTCCACGATCTGTTAGAACGTACATCGTTCCTCGGTTGAGGTATTTATCGACCATGCTTTCTTGCTCATCGGCTAAAAGAAGCAATGATATGTATTTTTTCTTATTCTGCTTTATTTCTTTGACTTCCATCTTGACCTCATTTTCAAGAAAAATGTTATTCACCAACGATTCTATGATACACTCTTAGTTGTTACAAAATTAAAATTATCGAGGAAGAAAATGCGAAAGAAAAATATCACAGCTATTTGTGTAGGATTGCCAATCTTCTTGATTTTGGCAATCTCAATTATGATGCATGCAAGCTGGATCAATGGATTCGACAATTTCTTTGAGCAACTAGTTCATACTATCCCCGGATTAAAGGGATTAATGCTCAAGATTACGTTCCTTGCCGATACCAAAGTTGATCTGGTTTGGATGCTGCTTATTGCTATAATTCTATGGATAAAAAAGCAACGTCCCCTCTCGCTCAGTATTGTAGTTTCTTTAATTACAGCTGATGCGTTTGGTTGGATTGTTAAACATGTTGTTCAACGTGCTCGTCCTGCAGCACACCTTGCAGTAGATGACGGCTTTAGTTTTCCAAGTGGACACACTTTAGGCATGTCAATCATCGTCTTTTGGTTGATGCTTATCCTAATTCCAGCTTTGGTTAAAAATAGAACCACTAGAATTTGGTTAAACGTTCTATTAAGTGTCTGGCTAGTTTTAGTTATGATCTCAAGAGTTTACGTTTACGCACACTTCCCATCAGACGTTTGCGGCTCAGTCGCCCTTGGTTTGATGTGGATTGGTATCGTTGACGCTATCTGGGACAAGGTAACACCTAGAACACCGAAAAATGATTTCTAAACAAAAATGACCACTAGTTTTAGTGGTCATTTTTTATTGCAAAAGAAAAAGTCACTAAGGAAAATGTCCTTAATGGCTTTTCTACACCTTCAAATTTCTTCCTATCAGCAGATGCCATAAGAGACATCTTGCTTAGCCTTTTCATCCTCGGAGCGCTCATCACACGCTCCGCTATTATAATAGCAAATTCTCGAAAAAAATAAAAGAGATTTGTTTTGCAATTGTCAATATTTTTATTGCAAACATATATCTAATAATTACGCATGTGAACTACGTGATTTCATCAAATTATCATTCAATTTCAGATCTGTTTGTTCTTTACTTTTTTGATTATTTAAAGTCTTGTAAAAGGCAGAAATTTGACTAATTTCCTTAACACCAGTTGAACAGCATCCCCCAATTATGCGGGCACCATGTTCATACCATTCTTTACTCAGCTTGCCAAAATCAAACTTAGCATTAAACGGAATCCAGTTTCTTTCGAATTCGTTATATACACCACCCAAATTTGGATAAACGATAATTGGTTTCTTGCTAAATTCACGCATTTTATCAATTGCTGCCGTTGCTAAAAATGGCTTGAAGCAATTTGCACCAACGGCAAAAACTTGATCATATTCATTTAGCTTTTCCATTACTTTTTTCAAAGGCGTACCATCACTAATCTTAGTCGTGTCATGCAATGTAAAACTAGCATATACTGGCATTTCAGGTGCGTTTTCTTTTAACCAATCCAAAATTGCCACAACCTCGTCAAGTTTAGGCTGGGTTTCAATTGCCAAACAATCTGGCTTATTTTGCAAAAGCACCTTTAATCTTGGCAAATGAAAATTCAAGTACTGCTTTTGAGTTAATTCATAATCGCCGCGAAATTCATCGCCTTCAGCCAAATATGCACCATATGGTCCAACTGATGCAGCTACATAATTATGAATTCCAGTTTGTTTTTCAAAATCATCGCGTGCCTTTTTAGCTATCTTTACTGCACTAGCAATCATTTCTTTAGCCTTATCTTCAGAATAGCCATGCTTAACAAAAGCTTGCACATTTGCTTGATAAGTATCAGTGATTGTCATTTGTGCACCAGCTTTAAAATAGTTCATATGGACTCGGTAAACTTTGTCTAAATCATTTTCCAAAGCTACTGCCGTCCATAAGTCTGTATTAGTATCAATCCCTTGTTTTTCAAGTGCTGTAGACATAGCACCGTCTAGAACTAGCCCCTTATTGGAAACCTGATTAATTAAGTTCATATCTTCACCTTATTCACATTAATATATTAATAAAGTGACTAAATCAACTATTAATTCTCAAGCAAAACAAAAAAGCAGCATCCGCTGCTTTACATAATAAATTTTATTTAATTACTTTACCCAGTCATTAACTTCGCTGTCATCGCGTGCAACGCCGATAACATTTAAGCCGTCTGCCCATTCCTTAAAGTGACTGGTATATGCTTTGTGGTTAGTACCTGCAGAAGTAAAGAATGATGCAACTTCACCTCTGTAGTTCTTCATTTTTTCAAGTAATGACTTAATTGGGGTTGCAGGATAGCCTGACCAAACAGGACTACCTACTAAAATCAAATCATATTTATTAAAGTCAATATCCTTAAGTTGAGCCTCAGGATAATCTTGCTTTCCTTGAATTTGATCTAATGCGATGTCATTAGTCTTATACTGGTCTGAATCAAAGGTGCCATCAGCTACTGTTACTTCTTCGAGATCACTATCAGCAATTTCATTATTAATCTTTTCTGCCATCTTCTTGGTATTGCCTGACCATGAGTAATACAAAATTAATGTCTTTTTAGCCATAACGTAATCCTTCTTTCGTTTACCCCTATTGTAATAAAAAAGATAGTAATACGCCAACATAAAATTGGTCATTTTGCAATAAATTTAAAATTGGTATAGTTGCTATCTGTAAATAAATTACCGTATTTTACTTAGCATCAGCATATTTTTGGATAGCTTGAAGCATGACATCACCATATTTTTTCATCTTAGCTTCACCCACACCATTTACTTCTAGGAATTCATCTTGATCACGTGGTTTGATTTTAGCCATATCGTGCAAGCTGCGGTCTGAAAAAATCATAAATGCTGGTACTTTCTGCTTTTGAGCAATCTGCCAACGCTTTTTTCTTAATACTTCAAATAAGCTAGTATCTTCATCTTGATCAAAGACGTAAGTCTTCTTTTGCACTTTGGCAATTCGTCTTTTTACCGTGAGTTTATTATCAAGCACATCCCAACCGCGATTAGTTACGTGAACCAGTGGATATTTAGTACCTTCGATTTCTAAATACCCAGAAGCAATCATGTAGTCAATTAAACTAACAGTTTCTTTTTGATTTAATTTAAGACTGCCAAAATGATCATATTGCTTAGCATTAATATCGCGCATTTTTTGACTATCTGAACCAGTTAAGCATTGCGCTACAACATTTTTACCAAAGCGGCCATCTAGTTCATAAATCATGGCAATTACTTTTTTGGCATCAGCAGTAATATCTACTAAGTCGTCTTGGTTTAAGCAATTCGAACATTTACCGCATGGCTCGCAATTTTGCCCAAAGTATTGAACTATAAACTGTTGTAAGCATTCACCGGTATTTGCATAATCAGTGATCGACTGCAATTTTTGATACTGCAACTCACGATATTTTTCACTAGCATCAGATTCATCAATAAAGTAGCGATACTGCCTTAAATCACCTGGATGATAAATCATGATCGCTTCGCTTTCTTCACCATCACGTCCGGCTCTTCCGGCTTCCTGATAATAGCTTTCGATATTTCTAGCACTTGAAGCGTGGATAACGAAGCGCACGTTGCTCTTGTCTATCCCCATACCAAAAGCATTGGTTGCTACAATTACTTGAATATGATCAAACTGAAATGCTTCTTGAACATTTTCTCTTTCTTTATTTTCCATTCCGCCATGGTATGCGCCAACAGAGATTTCATTTTTAGCTAAATAATCAGTTAATTCTTCTACCTTTTTACGCGTATTGGTATAGATGATCCCTGCTTCGTCGGGATGTTTTTTAATGTATTCAGCGATATACAACCTAGTATTTTGAGGAGAGTTAACTACCTTAAAGCTCAAATTTGGTCTAGCAAATGAAGTAATAATCGTATTTTCTTTAGGAATATTTAACTGTGCACTAATATCATCTTGAACAGCGGGCGTAGCCGTGGCAGTTAATGCCAAAACATTAGGCTTACTTTTCAAAGAAGTGATTCCTTCGTATATTTGACGATACGCTGGACGGAAATCGTGTCCCCATTGAGAAATGCAGTGGGCTTCATCAACTGCAACTAAATCAATGTCTAGGAAATTAAGCTGATATCTAAAATAATCCATTGCCAAACGCTCTGGTGTAATATAAATCAACTTGATTTTGCCTTCATAAGCTTGACGTAAAATTGGATTTACCTCTTCTTGTGGCGTAGTTGAATTCAATGCTGCAGCATTAATGCCATTTTGCTTTAAGCTATCTATTTGATCTTTCATTAATGAAATTAAGGGTGAAATGACTAAGGTAACACCAGAATTCATTAAAGCTGGTACTTGATAACAAAGTGATTTTCCCGCACCAGTTGGCATCACTGCTAGTACATTTTGCTTTTTTAAAACTAAATCGATAACCTGCTTCTGTCCTGGCCGAAATTCATCATAGCCATAGACCTTTTTTAATACTTTTTCTGGATTCATTGAAGTGACCTAACTATTAAAAATACTAGCTCCATTTTAGCAGAGTATGATAACAAGCAGAAAATAATCTTAATTATCACATGAATGGCTTATAATTAAATTATTCTACCAAGAGAAAGAAGGAAAAAACTTGATACATCTTTTTCATCGGCGTATCACCTTTTCACTAGCTTTAACTGTTGGCTTTTTAGTGACTATCCTCATCGGCAGTATTTTACTATCACTACCCTTTGCAGATAAAGCAGGAAAAGCCACAGCATATTCCGATGCACTTTTCACTGCTACATCCGCTGTTTGTGTTACCGGACTAAGCACAGTTACTACAGCAACTCATTGGTCCTTTTTTGGTCAATTAATTATCATGTTATTAGTTGAAGTAGGTGGTTTAGGCTTTATGACCTTTGCTGTTATGCTTAGCAATTTTGCTCATCAACGCTTAAGCTTAGGAGCAAGAATGTTAACCGGTGAAGCACTTAATCTTAATCACCTTTCCCAATTTAGAGTAGTGCGTTTAATCATCCGACTATCTTTAATTATCCAACTAGTAGGAGCAATATTGCTATACTTTGCTTTAGGGCCACGCTTAGGAGTTGGAAAAGGTATTTGGTACAGCATTTTCCACTCAGTAGCAGCTTATTGTAACGCGGGCTTTGACCTATTTGGCCCATCACTTGAACAGTTAAACAATAATCCTTATGTTTTAACTGTGATCATGTTTTTAATTGGTGCTGGATCATTTGGGTTCTTAGTATGGCGCGATCTTTTAACTTATCATATTCGCCATAAACTTAGTCTGCACACCCGCTTTGCATTAACCGTTGGTTTTATTATCTTGGTTTTATCAATAATTGGATTTTTATTCAGTGAAGAAAATCTTAAGCAATTTAGCGGTAGTTTAGATGGCGTCCAACGCTTTTTCAATACACTGTTTTTAGCAGTAACACCAAGAACTGCCGGATTCTTCTCTGTTCCTTATACCAAACTCAGCACTGCCGGAATCGTACTTACAATTATTTTAATGTTCATCGGTGGTACTCCAGGTTCTACTGCAGGTGGGGTTAAAACCTCAACAATTGGAATTCTTTTCTTGCAATGTATCGGTACATTCACAGGAAAAGATGCTGCCTTTTCTCATCGTAGATTTACTCGCAACAATATCAACCGTGCATTAACACTATTCTTTTCCGCAATTCTATTAATCATTTTAGCCACATTATTACTCACCATGACTCAGCCATCCTTAGCTCATAATGGTGTTACTAAGGCTGTCTTTGAAGCAGTCTCCGCATTCGGGACCGTTGGCTTAACGCTAGGCCTTACCCCACAGCTCAATTTATTCGGAAAAATCATTATTATGGCTTTAATGTTTATTGGACGAGTTGGAATTTACACTTTCATGTATTCAATCTTTATGTCACACCCTTCAAAACAAAGCTATCGTTATCCAGAGGAGGAAATTATCATTGGCTAATTCACAACAAAGTTTCGCCGTTTTAGGTTTAGGAAAATTTGGAATGGCATTAACTGTAGCTCTTTTAAAAGCTGAACAAGACGTATTAGTAATTGATTCAAACGAAGAAGCAATTAATGATGTTGCTCACCTAGTTACACACGCTGTAATTGCGGACGCAACTGATGAAGAAGAATTGCGTGATCTTGACATCGGTTCATTTGATCATGTTTTTGTTAGAAAACGTAGAAGGTAGCATTATTGCCACGATGTTAGCTAAGAAGCTTGGTGCTCCTGATGTTACTACGCGTGCCAATAATCACAACCACCGTTTAGTTCTAGAAAAAATCGGCGCTGATCACGTAATTGAGCCAGAGCAAGACATGGCACGGCAATTGATTTTCCGTCAGCTTCATCCTAACGTAGTCAACTACTTCAATATTTCTAAGCATATTTCCTTAGTTGAAGTCAGCGTTGAAAATCCACGCTTCTTTAATAAGTCACTTGGTGAACTTGATTTT
Source organism: uncultured Lactobacillus sp. (assembly GCF_902491705.1). GTDB lineage: Bacteria > Bacillota > Bacilli > Lactobacillales > Lactobacillaceae > Lactobacillus. The sequence continues at coordinate 12,193 of NZ_CABUIW010000033.1, forward strand.
CGTAAAAACTACGATGTTAACGTCATTGCAATTGTTCACGATGGCAAATTAAACCAAGTGCCACTTGCTGATGATATTATTTATCCGCATGATCAAATCACTTTGATTGGCTCTAATGAAGCCGTTCAAAGGATTAATCAGATTTTACAAGAAGACGATTAATTAAAAAATATCCATGAAAAAACTGCCTTGAAAAATTACTTTCAAGACAGTTTATTTTTTGTTTAATTTTTTATTTTACTTATAGAATGTTTCTTCAACTGCATGAGTAATGGCAATCTTATCATGAGCATAAGACAAGCCACCTTGGATATACAACATGTATGGATCACGAAGTGGACCATCAGAAGAAAGTTCGATAGTTGAGCCTTCTACAAATGAACCAGAAGCCATAACAACTTCATCTTCGTAACCATCTTGGTGATATGGAATTGGATCAACGAATGAGTTCATTGGTGAGTAGTGTTGAATAGCTGCACAGAACTTAACCATTGGATCTGGTTTACCGAAAGTAACGGTTTGAACAATATCGCTTCGAGGATCGCTCCACTTAGGTGAAACTTCCATGCCCATTTCTTCCAAAAGTGCGGCAGTAAATACCATACCCTTTTGAGCTTCACCAGTAGTATGTGGTGCCATGAAGAATCCTTGGTAAATATCACGTAAGTAACCCCAAGTTGCACCTTCGCCTTTACCTGCACCTGGAACTGTTAAACGAGAACCAGCACCATCAATTAAATCTTGACGACCTACTAAAAAGGCACCACCTTTAACCAAGCCCGCACCAGCATTCTTGTAAAGTGAACCAGCCATCATATCTGCGCCGTAGAAAGTTGGTTCTTCATATTCTGAAAATTCACCGTAACAGTTATCAATAAAAATATTAACGTCAGGACGAACTTCCTTAATGAACTTAAGCATCTTCTTGATCTTGTCCATAGTGAAAGTCTTACGAGTAGCATAACCAAGAGATCTTTGAATAGCTACGACCTTAATCTTGTCATCTTGAAGATCTTTTCTAGCCTTTTCATAATCTACTTGACCATCATCTGTTAATTCGGTGGTCTTAAAGTTAATGCCCCATTCTTTCATGTTGCCTGGTTTGTTACCTGCTAAACCAATAACTTCTTGAATGGTGTCATATGGAGTACCAGTCAAGTAGTAAAGGGTGTCTCCTGGACGAAGCATACTGAAAAGACCAACAGTAATTGCGTGTGTACCTGAACCAAATTGTGGTCTTACTAAGGCATCATCAGTCTTGAAGTAGTCAGCATAAATATCTTCGATCTTGTCACGGCCAATATCGTCATAGCCATAACCAGTTGATGGAACTAAGTCTTCTTCACCAACATGGTGTTTTCTGAATAAATCAAGTACACGTTGTTGGTTGTACAAAACTTGTTCATCAATTTCTTCAATTCGAGGTTGAATCATCTTTTCAACCTTAGTAACCTTTTCCTTTAAATCTTCAGGTAAATTTTCTTTCCAAGAAAAACTCATTCTTCATCCCTCTTATTTCTTAATAACTTCTGCTTGCACTTTTAATGTGCCATCATCATTTTGATCCAAATATACACCTTGAATTTCAGGTACAAAGCCCGGGAACTTCTCAATTGCATGTGCCAAAACTTCAAAGTACTTTTGGTCAACCTTGCCCCATTTTTCACCAGGAGCCACGATGAACACACCTGGTGGGTATGGCAAAGCACCTTCTGCAGCAACTTTACCAACTACATCCTCAAGGTCAACTACTTCATTTTCATTACGCTTAAACATTTGGTCAGCTTCTGAAGGAGTCATTTCGTAGTCTTGCATCCCTGGCTTCTCAAATAATTCTTGTTGCAGAACAAACGTATTGTTGTCTTTGTAGTATTCATGCATTTCTTGGCAAAGCTGCTTAACAGTATAGCCCTTGTAGCGATCAGGATATTCTTTATACAAAACTGGAAGTACATCCTTAACCAAAGCATCTTCGTTATAGTACTTTTCAAACTTCAAGAATGCATCAAGCAAAGTATCTAATTCTTCTTGAGTATCTCCCGGAGTGAGCAAGAACAAAAGTGAGTTCAAATCATTTTTAGCGCGAATGATATGATTTTCCATCAAAAATTCAGCTACAACTGCACCTGGAATACCCTTTTCAGTATATTTAGCATTCTTTACATCGATACCTGGCGTTTTTACCGTAATCTTAAGCGGATCGATCATTGCTTCGCCTTCACCCATCTTAGTGAAGCCGTGCCAATTATCTTCTCTACTCATATTCCAATATTTAGCGTTAGTTGCTAGTTCATCTGTTGGAATATCTAAGAAGTTATCTGGAACAAATGGCTTAAACAATTTGGATTTCTTTAAAAGTTCCTTGCGCCATTCAATGCCCATGCGTAAGATCTTGTCCCACCACTTCTTGTTACCTTCGCCTGCAGTAACGTAAGAGTTAACAGTCAATGAAGCATACAAAGGATATGCGTATGATGAAGTTACAAACTTCAAATATTCATGATTAAAGTGCTTGTGGTCAACGTAGCGCTTTTGACCCTTAATATGAGAATCTTTCTTTAAAATTTGTGAAGCTTGAGCCATACCAGCTTGTTGCTTATGCAATGATTGAGTTACCAAAATACCAGGATCATCAGGTCCTAAGTTAAGCAAAAGTGGTGATAAGTGTTCCATGATTGGGACAAATTCTTCAAAACCGCCCCATGCACAGTCAAACAAGATGTAGTCACAAAGCTTGCCAATCTTATCAAGAATCCACTTAGCATCATAAAAGACACCATCATAAGTTTCAGCTTGAACAATAGCTAATCTGAATGGACGCTTGGCTTTAGCCTTTTCTGGATCAACTTTAGCAATTTCAGAACGAATTTTATCTTCTGTTAAGAAATCAGGATCCATTTCTCCAATTAAACCTAAAGCATTACGATCAGTTGGAATATAAACTGGCTTAGCACCGCTCATTACCAAAGCACTGTTATATAAAGATTTATGGTTATTGCGGTCAAATAATACTAGATCGCCTTCAGATAAAAGTGCACTAGCACAAATAGAGTTGGCACTAGTTGTACCGTTAGTACAGAAATATACTTTATCTGCATGATAAGTTTTAGCAGCTAACTTTTCTGCATCAAGAGGCGTACCTGCATGAGTCATCGTATCGCCTAATTGAGGCACTGTATCACTCGTATCAGCAAACATTAAATTCTTGCCGAAGAACTTGTTAAAAACTCGACCAGCGGGATGCATATCGTAATATTGGCCATTGTGGTGACCAGGTGTAGTAAAACTGATTGGCTTAGCTGATGCAAAGTTAATTAAATCAGTTAAAAAACCTGGCACCATCTTTTGTTCATAATCTTTTGCAGCCTTATTTATTTTTTCAATGTCTGCTTGAGTAGTTTGACCATCTACCTCAACAACAGGAATAGGAAAATCGGATTGTGCACGTAATTTTGCTGCCTCCTGTTTAGCAACTTGATCACCGTTTTTGATCACAATCGCAGCCAGTTCAGCGCTATTTTCGATTTGATCAAGCGGAACAGATGCCCAATCTCGCAATTGACTAATATTTACTCCATTTCCAATAGCAATTTTTAAAAGATCCATATTTTCCCTTTCCAATTTCATTACAAATTAAAGTTACATATTGCAAATCTTATATAAATCTTTATAATCTTTTTACAGTATGCTGTAAATGCAGCTAAGAATCGTAACTTACAGTACACATCATTATATAAATATTGGGGGTTTTAAACAAGTGCACTTGCCATGTTCTCCTCCGCAGGGATAGATTAGTTTTTTTACAATTGAATAAATTCTTGGAGGAAAATATTTTATGTCAGAAGAAATCGAAACCATTAATTTCGAGCCGGGCAAAAAGCATTACATGAAATGGCCGGTTATCGCTTTAATCGACTTCGTAACTATTATCAGTTTTGAAAACATCTTTTACCCATTTCAAAACCAAGGTTTATCTGTAGTTGTTTCTTGGATATTCCTTTTATTTGCTTACGTTATCCCTTACGCATTGATGTCTAGTCAAATGGGATTAACTTTCAAAGACCAAGCTGGTGGTCTTGCTTCTTGGGTTCGTCACTCATCTAACGATACTTTAGGTTACTGGACTTCATGGATGTACTGGGTACAAACTGTTCCTTACCTTGTTGACGTTTCCAACTCAGTTATTGTTTCATTCTCTTGGATTATTTTGGGTAATAACACCTTGGACAAGCACATGTCCACTTTTGCATTCGGTATTTTAACTTTCGTAATTATCTTGGTATTCATCTTAGTTGAAAATGCCATTAAGAACTCACTAGAACTTCTTTCCCTAATCGGTGGTGGTGCTATGTTCATCATGTCCATGCTGTTTGTTTTACTTGCAGTTTGGGCTGTAATGCACGGTCACCATATTGCTACTCAACCATTCAACTTGAGTGCATTTAAACCATCATTTAGTTTGAGATACTTCTCAACTACTGGTTTGTTAATCTTCGCTATGTCAGGTGCTGAATTAGCTGCTCCTTATATTGTTCAAATGCGTGATCCAAAGCACGAATTTCCTAAGGCTATGTGGATGTTAGCTATCATGACTGGTTTCTTAACCATCTTTGGTACTTTAGCATTAGCTATATTCTTTAACGCTCACCACATTCCACATGACTTCAAGATGAACGGTCCTTACTATGCTTTCCAACTTTTAGGTGAAAGTTTAGGCTGGGGCAAGGTATTAATGTACATCTTTGCTGTTGTTCAAGCTATCTTCATGATGGCTCAATTAGCTGTTTTACTTGATGCATCAAGTCGTGTATTTGCTGGTGACGTTGCTGATAAATACATGCCTAAATGGCTTACTGGTAAAAAGGACAAGACTGGTCGTCCAGTTCACTCATATACTTTGACTTGTGGCTTGGCATTATTCTTGCTTTTGCTTACCGGTACTTTACCAAACATCAATTCAATTTATAACTGGTTATTAAACATTAACGGTATTATTTCACCATACAAGACCTGTTGGGTATTCTTCGCATTCGTAATGCTTCGTATGCACCAAGAAAAATTCCACTCAGATTACGTCTTCATTAAAAACAGAACTGGTGCCTTGATCATGGGCTGGTGGTGCTTGATCTTCACCTTTATCTGTGCCACTTTAGGATTCATTCCTCAAGAAGCTGAAGCAACATTTGGTAGTGCCGCATTTAACCACCAATTACTCATGAACATCATCACAGTTATCGTGCTCTTTGGTTTAGGTTTCTTATTGCCATGGCTTCGTAAACGCGAAGAAAAGCGCGAAATGAATATGTAAAATCATTTTATATACAACATAAAAAAGAGTCGGTTAAACCGGCTCTTTTTCGTTTACAAAATCAAATTGTTTCTGAAAGACACGACCGTTTCTTAAGTCATATACTGACCCTAGAATTGGCGTGAGTGCAAATGCACGCAGCGCATCTAAATCTTCTGTTTTATCATCATAAATATGACGCAATTCTGGTTTAATTTCTAGAATTTCATCCAGATATGATGGACTAATTTCATCGACATATCCTTTAAGCGTAAAACCAACGCTGCTTGGTATATCTCTACCACGCAGAGCAGTAAGACAAACGCGGTTGTTACCCTTAATGTTGCGATAGAAATTCTTTTTATTCGTAGTTGCGAAGATTAAACGGTTGTCTTCTCTAAAATCTAAATCGACAATGCTTGTATGTGGCTCACCATTTTGGTCAACTGTACCAAAGATTACGGAGTGAAAACAAGCAATGATTAAGTCTAAAAAATCATCGTTAGTTAAATTGTTGTCTAAACTGGGAACATGTTGTCTCATAATTTTATCCAATCTATTTTTAACCTTACCTATATTTCTACGAATAATTATATATATATTTGAAAACGATTACTATTTTAATGCTCAGGAAAAACAATATTAATATTCCCTTAATCATTGCCAAAAATGCTTTTTTTCGATAAAATTAAACTAACTAAAAATAAGAAAAGAGGATGAATATGGACTTAGACTACAAGAAACTTGCTCAAGCAAAAAAGGATGATATCTTACGTGACTTAGACGAATTAATTGCTATTGATTCATCAGAAGATTTAAACAATACTTCTAAGGAATACCCTGTTGGTCCTGGACCAGTTAAGGCAATGAAGAAGTTTTTATCTTTTGCTGAAAGAGATGGCTTTCATGTTAAGAATGTAGATAACTACGCAGGACGCGTTGACTATGGTGATGGTGATAAGCGTCTTGGTGTTATCGGCCACATGGATGTTGTTCCTGCAGGTGACGGCTGGGTAACTGATCCTTTCAAGATGCTTATTAAAGACGGCAAGATCATCGGCCGTGGTTCTGCCGATGATAAAGGCCCAGCTCTTGCAGCATATTATGGTATGCTTTTACTTAAAGAAGCAGGTTTTGAACCTAAGAAGAAGATCGATTTTATTGTAGGTACTAATGAAGAAACCAATTGGGTTGGTATTGATTACTACTTAAAGCATGAACCAACTCCTGATCAAGTCTTCTCTCCTGATGCAGAATTCCCAATCATTAACGGTGAACAAGGAATTTACACTTTAGTACTTAAGTTTAAAGATGACGATCAAAAAGGCTCAGTAGTTCTTAAAAAGTTTGAAGCTGGTATTGCTGAAAACGTAACTCCACAAAAGGCTTACGCTACTATCCAAGCTGACAATCTTGCAGAAATCAAGGCTAAATTTGATCAATTCTTAGCTGACAATAAGTTAGAAGGTCAATTCGACATTGACGACAATGTTGCTAAGATTGAATTAACTGGTCAAGGTGCCCACGCATCTGCTCCACAAGTTGGTCGCAACGCTGCAACTTTCTTAGGTTTATTCTTAGATCAATTTGATTTTGCAGGTCGCGACAAGAACTACATTCACTTCTTAGCAGATGTTGAACATGAAGACTTCCAAGGTAAGAAATTAGGCGTCTTCCACCACGATGATTTAATGGGTGATTTGTCTTCTGCTCCTTCTATTTTTGAATATGACGAAGATGGGGATGCAGTTCTTAAGGATAATATCCGCTACCCACAAGGCACTGATCCAGACACAATGGTAAAGCAAGTTACAGAAAAATTTGGTGACATTTTATCAGCAAGCTTCTCATCATTTGAAGAACCTCACTACGTACCAGGCGATGATCCATTAGTTCAAACTTTACTTAAGGTATATGAACGCCAAACTGGTAACAAGGGTCACGAAGTTGTTATCGGTGGTGGTACTTACGGCCGACTCTTTAAGCATGGTGTGGCATATGGTGCCCAACCTGAAGATGCACCAATGGTAATGCACCAAGCAAACGAATATATGAAAGTTGATGACTTGATTAATTCAATTGCTATTTATGCTGAAGCAATTTATGAATTAACTAAAGACGAAGACTAATTAGTCATAAAGATCTGACTTTATGAACCGAATCATTTTGATTCGGTTTTTTCTTTTTAAAATAAAAAATGAGCAGAGTTCATTTGCTCTTCTGCTCACTTTCGTAATATCTTCTTATAAAGATACTTACTGCAATAGCTGCTATAATTATGATCCACCTAAGGATTACGCTGATAACAGATTTATCACCTATCAGCTCAAGTAAAGCTCTGATACACTCAAAATCACCAAAAATATATAGCCCACTATCAATTATTGCAAAAATACTAAAACAGATAACAAATATCTTTAAAAATTTTTGTTTCATCATTAATCAAAACCTTTTCTCCAAGAATTTTTTAGTAACTTTAGATGAGTTACAGATTCCTTTTATTATATTTTTATTAAAACAGTATAATTTTGTTTTAAAAAATGTCAATAAAAAAAGATCATTCAAATGCGATAGAATCACAAATGAATGATCTATAAACCAAGTTATTAATTTTTCAATGCTTTAACTTAATGACATTGCAAAATTTTTATCCAAATTAAAATAATAAGCCTAAGTAATACCCAGCAAAAACTAAAATTAAACCGCCAAGATATGAAGCTAGTGCATAGAAAATAAGTCCGCGCCAGTTTCTGCTTTTATAAAGCTCGACTAGTTCTGTATTCATCGTTGAAAATGTCGTATCCCCGCCTAATACGCCGGTACCAACTATGGCATAAACGAATACATTAGCCTTCATACCGAAAACTAAGCCCAAGATAAAAGCACCAGTCAAGTTAATGAACAACGTTGGAATAGGCAAATTAGAGAATTTTTTGCCGATCCATTCCCAGTGTTTCTTACCATAATTAGTGATTGCATAACGAAGCATTGCGCCAAGGGATGCCCCTATTCCTGCTAAAAGTAAATTCAACTTAATCTTCCTTTCTCAATAATTGACCTGCATTTTTACCAACATACATGCCTATATACGCAAAAATGAATCCAAAAATAATTGAGCATACAAAGTAAATTAAGGCAGTTAATGGCATATTTGCTTGAATATTTTTCAACACGTCTAAGTTAAAAGTAGAAAAAGTCGTAAAGGCACCAACAAAACCTGTACCTAATCCTACAGTTAACCATTGATGCATAGTCTTAAATTCCATAAAGAAATATGTGAAAAATGCTAACAAAAAGCAACCAATGATATTTCCCCAAAAAGTACCATAAAAGCTAAAACTAGCATTTAAACTTGCACGTGCCATCCCTCCAAAAAAGGCAAAAAATGCGACACTAATATAATTACCAATTTTCGTAGACAAATTTAATTCCCCCAAACAAAAAACGTCCACTCCACCCCTCAGGGTAAAGTAGACGTCATTAGATTTCTCGGTTAATGGTGAACGTCATCACCTATTCAGTTAACAAAGAAAATAATACAACAAGCGTTAATTTCTATCAAGCTTTTTTCGGGTTGAACGTAGTGAAACCTAGATTTTTATAAATCTTGATTTAGTAACAATATACTTGAAAATGATATAATATTTTCTAGAAAGGATGATTTTTATATGAGCTTTCCTTATGAAAAAGAATTCCGCACATACTGCAAACAAAAAAAGAAATTAGCTGATTCAACTATCTCTTTAGCTGCTAAATCCATTACTACTTTTTGGAATTACTATGCAAGTAACGTTGGCGCTGACGCTAATGTTAACGACGTTAGAAGCGGCGATATTCGCAATTTTTTAGATTCACTTGAAACTCAGTTGCATTTTAAAAGCAACACGGTTAACAAATATCTGAGCCATATTAAAATGTATTTCGTCTTTTTAAGCGAGTATGGCTACATTATTACCTATCCTCTGTTAACTTTGCGAGGAAACAGATTTGATCGTAAGCAAAAATACATCATTAATTGGATGCCTTATCTGCCTGAATTGATCAAAAACAAATATATTCATCCCGATACTGTTAAGATGATGGCAGCAATTGCAGCTGGTTTTAAACCAAAAGAAATTATCGTTTTGAGAACCAGTGAGTTACTTAAACATCTAGATAACGAAGAGCTTAAAAAATACATCACTAGCCATACTAATTATGAAAAAAACTCTGACCCTTACTTATTTGCTCGTAAAAACGGTGAGCCTTATGCTTCAGACTTTAATGTTAACCAAAGAATTGCACCAGACAGACAAATAATTGGAATGCCGCTGACCACACATAAATTGCGCATGAGCTTTGTTTATTCGATTCTTTCTAATCATCAATTATCTGATAATGAAATATTGCATACTCTGCGAATCACTCTTAAATCACTTACTTACTATCGCAAAAATATGACTCTTTATGTTGAAACTGAAGATTTTACGTTAGATCAGAAATAATTTTTTCTCTTTTAATTACACTAGTATTTTTTATTTTCATAATCTAGAATATGAAAAAAGGGAGGAGAGATGAAATTATGGATAACTTACCTACTAAACGTGTTTCAATGATTGAATTATTTTACGACTTAGTCTTCGCGTATATGATTTCTCAAGCGACAGAATTACTTCATCATTTAGAGCACGGTGTAGTCAGTCCACTATCTTTTATTATTTTTGCAGTAGTCGTTATTGTCTTTATTAATTCATGGATGTTCCAATCAGTCTTTACTAATCGTTATGGCGAATCATCATGGCAAGATATACTCTTTTATTTTCTTGATATGGGTATTCTCCTGTACATGTCTAACGCATTTTCAGAGACTGATTTTTACCATCTACAACGATTTTTCCTAGCAGCTGGATTATTGTCATTAACTCTAATGATTGAATATCTAATTGTTTACTTTAAGAGTAATAATCAAAACGACAAGGCAATCGCTAGAACATTTGCACTAATTTTGTTATTAAGAACAGTAACACTCTTTATTGGTGGATTTTTTGATAATCATATCGGTCGCTGGGTGGCATTCCTCGGAATTATTATCAGTTGGCTATTACCAGCAACCACTGGAAAGTATACTCGTCGGCACCCAATTATCTTTTCTCACATACTGGAAAGATTAACATTATTGATAATCATTACCTTTGGAGAAACTATCATTGGGATTGCTGATTACTTTAAACCAGAAAATTTTGGTCTAGTATCAATCTTAATTTTTCTGATTGTAGCTACTTTGTACTTTAGCTACATTGTCGAATTTGATCATTTAATAAATGAAAAGCAAAGAAATGAAACAGGAAATTGAAGTGGGACCTAAAAAGTAGACATTTTAAAACATAGGATTAATAGAGGCTTGATTCCGATATTCTTTCGGAGTTAAGCCTTTTAATCTGCTCTTTATCCTTTCTTCGTTATAGTATTTGATATATTCCTCTATAGCTTGAGC
>NZ_CABUIW010000034.1 GCF_902491705.1 uncultured Lactobacillus sp.
ATTTAGCCATAATAAAACCCCCGAAATTCATGTCCGAATTTCGAGGGTCACCACACAACTGTCGCGGTTTTTCTATACTGTCTTTTTGTCACTCCAAATTTTGGAGATTGCATATAAGATGATGAATGTAACGATTGCTGAAATCATTGGGATGCGGTAACTTGGCAAGATTAAAAGCAAGATAATCATTAAAACAAAGAATAATAAAATCAAATAATCTATGTAAGGGAAGCCTGGCATCTTAAAGTCGTTTAATTCATTTTCAGGTGTTTTCCTTCTGTAAGTAATGTGGGTCAAGACCATTAAGCACCAAATGATCAAGAACATACTTGTTGAAGTTGATGAAATGAAGTTAAAGGCTTGATCGCCAATGATTGCAGTAATTAGTGGTGAGCAGGCCATTAATAATGCTGACAAGATTAAGGCATTTTGTGGTAATTGGCGTCTAGATAAGTGACCAAAAGTCTGGTTCCACTTACCCTTACCATCAAAGGTAACGGAGAAGAGAAGTCGTCCAGCACTATATAAGAAACTGTTAGTTGATGAAACAGCTGCCGAGATTACAACGAAGTTGATGATCGAACTAGCATTTCTGATTCCTGTAGCTCCAAGTGCTTGAACAAATGGGCTAGAAGAAGTTGAAACTTTTGACCAAGGAATTACTAGCAAGATTCCTAAAATTGCCATTACGTAGAATAAAATGATTCGAACTGGTAATTGATTAATGGCACGCTTTAAAGTGTTTTTTGGATCTTGTGCTTCAGCTGCGGTTAAACCAATTAATTCAACACCGATGAAACTGAAGATAACCATTTGGAATCCTTGTAAAAATCCTTTAGTGCCTCTTGCAAAGAAACCACCATGATCATTTAAGTTCTCAAATGAAACAGGGCCAAAAGTTGTCTTACCGCCTGTGACTAATAAGTACAAAATCAACAAGACAAAGGCCACAATTGTGACAATTTTAATAATGGCAAAACTGAATTCTAGATTACCAAAAACTCGAGCTGAGATTAAGTTGATTAGCAGTAAAACGACAATCGTAATAATTCCGGGTATCCATGGCTTCAGAGTTGGAAACCAGTATTTGAAATAGATTCCTAAAGCAGTTGTTTCTGCCATTCCTAAGGTAATCCAACTGATCCAGTATAAATAGCCAGTGATAAAGCCGATGTTTTTACCAAGGTATTGCTCAATAAAATCAATATAGGTGTGCTTGTGCAAATCGGACATGATAAGTTCGCCCAGCGCCCGCATTAATAGAAATAGAAAAACACCAACAATGATGTAAATCAAAATGACGCTAGGACCGGCGCGGTGAATACTATCACCAACCCCTAAGAAAAGTCCGGTTCCAATTGTCCCGCCTAAAGCAATTAATTGAATGTGCGCATTGCTTAGGGTTCTTTTATAGCCGGAATCGGTTTGCGATTTTTTGTCACTCATATAAGTCCTCCATGTTTTCAATTTTTTCATATATACTTAATATTTTATCATTCCCAAGGCGTTGCACCATACAAAGCTGATAATTTTTAGAAATACTATAGAAAATCGGCCTTTTTAAAAAGTTTGTTAATTCACAAACAAATAATTTAGCAACCGCTTTCATTTCTGCTGTAGCAAAAATACAAGCCTATCAAAATGTTTGCTCACTAGATAATGTCCGGAATTAGCACATTTACATTTCAACTTATTGTGCTATAGTTGAAATTGTAAATTAGTTCACAAGAATTAGTAGATCTTAGAGGTAATAAACATATGGCTAAGACACAACAAAAAGAGACTCTTACAGAGGAAGAAAAGAAAAAGCAAATCTACGACATGGTAGACAATTTAGTAAAAAAGTCACATGTCGCTTTAGATCAAATGGCCAACTTCACACAAGAACAAGTTGATAAGATCTGTGAAGCAGTTGCTACTGCAGGTGAACAAAATGCTTACCCATTAGCTAAAATGGCTGTTGAAGAAACTAAGCGTGGTGTGGTAGAAGACAAGACTACCAAGAACATGTACGCTAGTGAAAACATCTGGAACAGTTTACGTCACGAAAAAACTGTTGGTGTTATTGAAGAAGATAAAGAACTTGGTTTAACTAAGATTGCTGAACCTAAAGGTGTTATTGCAGGTGTTACTCCAGTAACTAACCCAACTTCAACAGTTATCTTCAAAGCTATGCTTGCTTTAAAGACAAGAAACACAATCATCTTCGGTTTCCACCCACAAGCACAAAAGTGTTGTGTAGAAACTGGTAAGATTATTCAAGCTGCCGCTGTTGCTGCTGGTGCTCCAAAAGATGCAATTCAATGGATTGAAGAACCAAGTTTGGATGCAACCACTGATTTGATGAACAACCCAGGTGTTCAAACTATTTTGGCTACTGGTGGTCCCGGCATGGTTAAGGCTGCATATTCATCAGGTAAGCCAGCTATCGGTGTTGGTCCTGGTAACGGTCCATCTTACATTGAAAAGACAGCTAACATTGACCGTGCTGTTTACGACATTGTTTTATCAAAGAACTTTGATAATGGTATGGTTTGTGCTTCTGAAAACTCAGTTGTTGTAGATGACGAAATTTACGACAAGGTTAAGGAAGAATTTAAGAAGTGGGGATGCTACTTCTTAAACAAAGAAGAAATTAAGAAATTCGAAGAACACTTTATCGACCCAAGACGTGGTACTGTTGCAGGTCCTGTAGCTGGTAAGTCAGCTTATGAAATTGCTAAGCTTTGTGGCGTTAGCGTTCCAAAGACTACTAAGGTAATCGTTGCTGAATATAACGGTGTTGGTAGAAAATTCCCACTTTCAGCTGAAAAGCTTTCACCTGTCTTCACTTTGTACCGTGCTAAGAACCATGACGATGCATTCAGAATTTGTTCTGAACTTCTTGATTACGGTGGTCGTGGTCACACCGCTGGTCTTCACTCAAGCGATAAGAAAGTTATCGATGAATTCGCAATGAAGATGGATGCTTGCCGTATCCTTGTAAACTCACCAGCTGCTCTTGGTGGTATTGGTGACCTTTACAACAACATGTTGCCATCACTTACTTTAGGTACTGGTTCTTACGGTGCTAACACCTTCTCACACAACATTGGTGCTAGAGACTTGCTTAACATTAAAACTGTTGCTATGCGCCGTGACAACATGCAATGGGTAAAGGTCCCTTCTAAGACCTACTTCGAACACAACGCAGCAAACTACTTGCGTCACATGCCAAACGTTAACCGTTTCTTCATCGTTACTGATGAAGGTGTTGCTGACCAAGGCTTTGCTGATGAAATTACTGACATTATTTCTAAGCGTCGCGGTCAAAAGGAATACGAAGTATTCAAGGCTGTAACTCTTGATCCTAACACTGACGTAATTAAAGATGGTGTTCACAGAATGAACATCTTCAAGCCAGATGTAGTTATTGCTATCGGTGGTGGTTCAGTAATGGACGCTGCTAAGGCAATGCGTTTATTCTACGAAAACCCAGAAATGAGTTTTGAAGAAGCTTACCAAAAGTTTTTGGATATCAGAAAAAGAGTAGTTCGCTTCCCAAAGATTAACGGCGTTCAACTTGTATGTATCCCAACTACTTCAGGTACTGGTTCAGAAGTTTCACCAATCGCAATCATTAGCGATGCTAAGACTGGTATTAAGCACACTTTATGTGACTACGCTTTAACTCCAGATGTTTCAATCGTTGATGACCAATTTGTTCAAACTTTACCAAAGCGTTTAATTGCTTGGTCAGGCTTTGAAGCTTTAGGTCACGCTATTGAAAGTTATGTTTCAACTATGGCTACTGACTTCACTCGTGGTTGGTCACTTGAAGCTATTAAGACAATCTTTGCTAACTTAGAAGCTTCATACGATGGCAACCTCGATGCAAGAAAGCAAATGCATGATGCTGCTACTATTGCAGGTATGGCATACTCAAACGCATTCCTTGGCCTTGAACACTCAATCGCTCACACTGTTGGTTCTACCTTCGATATTCCAAGTGGTGTAAGTGACGCAATTGCTTTGCCACAAGTTATTCGCTTCAACTCAAAGCGTCCTGTAAAGCTTGCTATGTGGCCTCACTACTCAGTATATCGTGCTAAGAGTGACTACGCTGACATTGCTAGAGCTATTGGTTTGACTGGTTCAAGCGATGATGAATTAATTGAAAAACTTGTTCAAAAGATTATTGATTTGGCTCACTCAGTTGGCATCAAGATGGCTTACAAAGACTACGGTGTTGACAAGGCTGAATTCGATAAGAAGGTTGATGAAATGGCTGTTGAAGCTTACGGTGACCAAAACACTGTAACTAACCCATCAGCTCCACTTATCTCACAAATCGTTGAACTTATGAAAGACTGCTACGAAGGTAAAGGTATTTCAAACAGCGATAAATAACTACTAGAATAATCAAAATAGCTATCAGCTATATAAACTGATAGCTATTTTTTTACCTCAAAAAATATTATACCAATTCTCGAATTTATCGCTTGACCACTTTGCTAAAAAAGTTTATTATTGCACTTGTAACAATAAATATGAACTAGTCCATTAGATAATTATTGAACTAGACCAAAGGAGAAAAATATGTGCGGAATTGTAGGAGTTGTAGGTAAGCCTGCAAAAGATATTATTTTAAGTGGATTAACTAATTTGGAATACCGTGGCTATGACTCAGCTGGTATTTACTTAAATGATTTAAATGGTCATGAATACTTGACCAAAGCTGTCGGCCGTATTTCAAACTTGAAGGAAAAGTTAACTCCAGATGAAGAAGGACTAGTTGGTATTGGTCATACCCGTTGGGCAACTCACGGCAAGCCAACTGTTGAAAATGCTCACCCACATTACGATGAAACTAAGCGCTTCTACTTAGTTCACAATGGTGTTATCGAAAACTATGCTGAATTAAAGGAAAAGTACTTACAAGGTGTTAAGTTCCACTCAGACACTGATACTGAAGTAGTTGTTCAATTGATCAGCAAGATCGCTCGTGACAAGAACTTAGATGCTTTCTCAGCATTCAAGGAAGCTTTGAAGCTTGTTAAGGGTTCATACGCATTCTTATTAATTGATAACACTGAACCAGATCACGTATTTATCGCTAAGAACAAGTCACCAATGATGCTTGGTATTGGTGATGGCTTTAACATCATTGCTTCAGATGCTATTTCAGTTCTTGATCAAACTAAGACCTTCGTTGACTTACAAGATGGTGACGTTGGTGACATTACTAAGGATTCATACACTATTGAAACTATTGACGGCAAGAAAGTTGACCGTGAACCACACGTTTTGAACATCGATCCAAACGCAGCTTCAAAGGGTGCTTACGAATTCTACATGTTAAAGGAAATCGATGAACAACCTGGCGTTATGCGTCACATTTCACAAAACTACTTAGACGAAAATGGTGAACCAAAGGTTGACCAAGATATCGTTGATGCTGTTTCAAAGGCTGACCGTCTTTACATCTTCGCTGCAGGTACTAGTTACCACGCAGGTCTTGTTGGTAAGTCTATTTTTGAACACTACACTGGTATTCCTACTGAAGTTGGTTATGCTTCAGAAGCTGGTTATCACTTCCCAATGATGAGCAAGCACCCATTCTTCATCTTCCTTACTCAATCAGGTGAAACTGCTGACTCACGTGTTGTTTTGAAGGAAGCTAACAAGCGTGGTATTCCAAGTTTGACTATGACTAACGTTGAAGGTTCAACCCTTTCTCGTGAAGCAAACTACACTATGCTTTTAGGTGCAGGTCCTGAAATTGCCGTTGCTTCAACTAAGGCTTACACTGCTCAAGTTGCTTTACAAGCTGTACTTGCAAAGGCTTTGGGTGAAAAGTTAGGCGTTAAGGAAGCTAAGGACTGGAACTTACAACACGACTTAGCAATTGCTGCTGAAGGTATCCAACAAATCGTTGATGGTAAGGAAAAGCTTGAAAAGCTTGCTAAGAAGTACTTAGTTCCATCAAGAAACGCATTCTACATTGGTCGTGGTATCGATCACGCTGTTGCTCTTGAAGGTGCCTTGAAGTTGAAGGAAGTTTCATACATCCAAACTGAAGGTTTTGCTGCAGCCGAACTTAAGCACGGTACTATTTCATTAATTGAAAAGGGTACTCCAGTTATTGCTTTGATTAACGACCCAGTTACTGCTGACCTTACTCGTGGTAACATCCAAGAAGTTGTTTCTCGTGGCGCAAGCATCATCACTATCGTTGGTAAAGAATTTGCTAACGATGATGACAACATTGTTTTGCCAGAAATTAACTACTACATGTCAGCACTTTTGACTGTTGTTCCAACTCAACTTCTTGCATACTACGCTTCAAAGGACAAGGGCTTAGATGTTGATAAGCCACGTAACTTGGCTAAGAGTGTAACTGTTGAATAATCAATAAAACAAATAATTTTTAGAAGGCAGATTGAGGTCTGTCTTCTTTTTTTGTCTTCAAGTATAATTTGTTTAGATAAAAATTATAGTGGAATAAAAGGCGATAGGATGTTTTTAACGCAGAGACAGAAGAAGATTCTGCAAATTTTACTTGAAAATCAAACTGGCGTAACTATCAAACAAATTGAAGAAAGTCTTGGCATTAGTCGGCGAACTGTTTATCGCGAATTCGGCGATTTGAAGAACAATAACTTAGAAATTGTGAATCAAAAGGGAAAATACTTCCTGTCAGGTGATAGCAAGGAACTGCAAGAAGTTAAGCAGATGATGCGTTCGTCGCATAGTCAATCAGTGATGTCGATTGATAAAAGAAAAAAGGCGATTGCGGCTACGCTTTTAATTAGTACTGAGCCCTGCAAGATTATCCAGTTTGCGCTAGATTTGAACGTAAGTGAGGCAACGATTCAGAACGATTTGAATTCAGTAGAGCAGTCGCTGAATCGCTATCACATCAAGTTAGTACGCAAAAAGGGTGTGGGAATCTTAGTTGAAGCACCTGAGAAATTGCGCCGGCAGGTCTTTGTGGATATTATGCTCAATGAAATCAATGAGTATGACTTTTTCAAGTACTTACATAATGACATAAAGAGCAATGATCCATTTTTAACGATTATGGATAAAAAATTGCTGCTAACTGTGGATTCGTGCTTAAAAGAGAGTGTTTTTGACCAGGTAAAACTTGATACTGATCAGAAGATGATTGAGCTAATTTTGATCTTTGCGACTACGTTGAAGCGGACTATAGCGGGATGCAAGTTGGACTTTATTCAGCCAGCAGAAGATTCACTTAAGTATCAAGGCTATGTTTATCGATTCATGGCTTTGTTTGCAGAAAAAAATAGAATTCAAGTTGATCAAAACGATGTCTCATATTTGGCTAATAGATTGTTAGATTGTGACTATCACAACACGTATCTTACTTACAACAATCGTGAATTAGAGATCTCTGTTAAAGTGAAAGACTTTGTTCAAGCAGTATCTGAAGAAGTGAAATGGAATTTTAAGCGCGATCCTAACTTTATGACTAAGTTGACTAAGCACATTATTAGCTTGTTTCAACACCGTGTGGCACTTTTGCCAGATACGCCAATTGAAATCTTGGCAGGGCTTAGTCGCAAGTTTGATAAGTTGTATGCGGCTATTCAAAGATATTGGCACGTTTATTTCCCCGACAACCATTTAACAGATTCAGAACTGCAACTGATTTTGCTGTATTTTGCTAATGAATATACTAATCAAAACAATAACCGTAATTTATCGGCGCTAGTTATTTGTGAAAATGGGATTGGGACTTCAGCTATTTTGAGTGCACGATTGAAAAAAGAATTTCCTGAAATCAAGCAGATTAAAGTTAGCCGTGTTTCAACGCTAAATCAAATCGATTTATCAAATTACAACTTGATCTTTTCAACTTTGAAATTAAAAGGTTTTTCAAGGGATTATCAATTAGTCAGCCCGCTTTTATTAGAAAACGAAATTGAACGCATCAAGAATTATTTGCAAGATTATGAGCAAAAGTACCCGCTTGAAGCGCCGCATCCCGTAATTGAAAGCCACAAGGATTCGGCAGCTAGTCTATCTAGATTGTCGATTAGTACTCTGTTTTGTTCAGAATTAGTTAATGGCATCGCAATCCAGCGTCTAGAATATAATTCACGGGACCTAATTGCGGTAATTCAAGAATGTTTGGCCCATTCGGATCCAACTTTGATTCATAAGCAGATGCCGGTAGCCAAAAATTTGCTTAAAAGAGTAAGAATGGCACCAGTTGGTATTCCTAACAGTCACATTGCCTTATTGCACACAAGAAGCCCAGAAATTACACGTTGTTCATTCACTATGTTTGATCTAGACAATGAAATTTCACTTTTATCAATGGATCACAATACGATCCAAGTTAAAAGAGTGCTCTTGATGCTGGCACCAGATAATCTAACTACTTCAGAGCAACAATTACTTAGTATGGTTTCAAGCATGATTATCATGAGTGACAGCAACCTGAATTTATTCACCAATGGCACACAAGAACAAATAAAAGATGCCATTGCAGATCTATTTTTAACTGAAATCAAGAAAGGGCTTACTTCTGGTAAGGGCCTAAAAGCCTAATAGAATAAGCAATCTCAGACTCTGGCACAGTTTTGTGCCAGAGTTCTATTTTTGTGTCATTGTAAACGCTTACCGATTGACTTAGGATAAAAATGTAAGTTGTAGAGAGGGGAAGAAAAAATGGCACAAGCAAAAAAACAATCTTCAGTTAAAGTGAAGGTTCAAAAATTTGGTACTGCTTTATCCGGTATGATTATGCCGAATATCGGAGCCATTATCGCTTGGGGTTTAACCGCCGCATTCTTCATGTGGCCAAATGGTTGGTTCCCAAACAAGAATATTAATAACTTAGTTCAACCAATGCTTAGATACCTGTTACCACTTTTAATTGGTTATACAGGTGGTCGCATGGTTGATGATGAACGTGGTGCTGTTGCCGGTGCAATTGGTACACTCGGTGTTATCGTTGGTACTACACAACCAATGTTCTTAGGTGCCATGATCATGGGCCCACTTAGTGCATGGGTATTAAAGAAGATCGACCAAGCATTTCAAGACAAAATCAAATCTGGTTTTGAAATGATTTATAACAACTTCTCACTTGGTATCTTAGGTATGATCGCTGCGATCTTTGCCTACTTTATCATTGGACCTGTAATGGCCGTGGGAAGCCAATGGGCAAGTGCTGGTGTAAATGCAATCATCAAGGTTCACTTATTACCACTTGCTAACATCATTATTGAACCAGCCAAGGTATTGTTCTTAAACAACGCTATTGGTAATGGTATCTTGGTTCCACTTGGTATTCAACAAGCTGCTCAAGCAGGTAAGTCAGTATTGTTCTTAATGGAATCAAACCCAGGTCCAGGTCTTGGTATCTTGATTGCCTTCTGGTTATTCGGTAAAGGTAGATCTAAGAGTTCAGCTCCTGGTGCCGCAATCATCGAATTCTTCGGTGGTGTTCACGAAATTTACTTCCCATACGTATTGATGAAGCCATCATTAATCCTTGCCGCTATCGGCGGTGGTGTTACTGGTACTTTCTTATTCACACTCCTTGGTGGTGGTTTGAGAGCTGCAGCTTCACCTGGTTCAATCTTAGCTATTTTGATTGTATCTGCTAAAGATGCATATGTTGGCAATATTATTGGTGTGCTTGGTGCTGCAGTTGTTTCATTCTTAATCGCTGCAGTTATCCTTAAAAACGATAAGTCTATTGGCGACGACCTTGAAGCTAAGCAAGCTCAAATGCAAGCAATGAAGGCTGAATCAAAGGGTCAACAAATGCCAGAAGCTGAAGATGCTCATGAATCAGTTAAATCATACGCAAACGTTAAGAAAGTTATCTTTGCTTGTGACGCTGGTATGGGATCATCCGCAATGGGTGCCTCACTTCTTCGTGATAAATTCAAGAAGGCCGGCATTAAATTACCAGTAACTAACACAGCTGTTAGAAACTTGAAAGATGAAGATGGCTTGTTAGTCATCACTCAGGAAGAATTAGCTGATAGAGCTTTGCAAAAGACTCCAAATGCTATGCACGTTTCAGTTGGCAATTTCTTGAGCAGTCCTAAATATGACACAATTGTAGCTAGCTTCAAGGCTTTGACTCAAGTTGAAGATAAACCAGAACCTAAAGCAGAAGAAAAGAAGCCAGGTTCAATTGAAGGAATCGACTTCAGTAAAGTTAAAGAAGTAGACTTCATCCGTCACGACCAACATATTGGTACCGCAACAATGGCAACTAGTTTGTTCAGTGACGCAATGAAGAAGGCTGGTAAGACTACTCCAGTTAAGGCTGTCAGAATCAATGAACTTGATGATGATGATAGTCACTTAGTAATCGTAACTCCAGCAGCTAATAAGAACTTAGCCGTAAGATACAGCAACATTCAAACCTTAGTAGTTAACGACTTGCTTAAAGATAAGAAGTTAGCTGAAGCTATTAAAGAATTACATTAGAAAGGGATGAGCTAAATGAAACTAGAGACTAAGATGATTAAACTTAATCAAGATGTCCCAACACGAGATCAGGCAATTAGAATGGCCGGTCAACTGTTAGTTGACGGAGGATGCGTAGATCCAGAATATATTGATTCAATGATCGCACGTAACAACGACGTATCAACTTACATGGGCAATTTCATCGCCATCCCTCACGGAACTGACGAAGGAAAAAAGCATATTAAGAAAACAGGAATTTCAGTAGTTCAAATTCCAATGGGCGTTGATTTTAGTAATCCAGATGATGACACAGAACAACTAGTAACGGTTGTCTTCGGGATCGCCGGATTAAACAACGAACACTTAAACATTTTGTCACAGATTGCTATTTTCTGTAGTGACGTTTCCAACGTTGCAAAATTAGCTGACGCACAATCACCACAAGAAATTATTGATTTATTAAAGAACGTAGGAGATTAAAAAATGAGAGCAGTACATTTTGGTGCAGGTAACATTGGTCGTGGATTTATTGGTGAAACTTTAGCAGATAACGGTTTTGGCATCGACTTCGTTGATGTTAACGAAACAATTATCGATGAATTGAACAAGCGCGGTGAATATGACATTGAACTTGCCGCACCTGGTAAGAAGAGAATCCATGTTTCAAATGTAGATGGTATTAACAACGCTAAGGATCCAGACAAGGTAGTTGAAGCAATTAAGACTACTGACATGGTAACTACCGCTATTGGTCCTAAGATTTTGACCATCATTGCTCCACTTATTGCTAAAGGCTTAACTGCAAGAGTACAATCAGGTAACACTAAGCCACTTGACGTTATCGCATGTGAAAACATGATCGGTGGTTCAGAACACTTGAAGGAAGAAGTTTACAAGCACTTAGATGACGATGTAAAGCCAGAAATTGACAAATACATCGGCTTCCCTAACGCAGCTGTAGATAGAATTGTTCCTATTCAACACAACGATGATCCATTGTTTGTTTCAGTTGAAGACTTCAAGGAATGGGTAATTGACGAAAGCCAAATGAAGAACAAGGATATCAAGTTAAAGGGTGTTGATTATGCTCCAGACCTTGAACCTTACATTGAAAGAAAATTGTTCTCAGTAAACACTGGTCACGCAACTGTTGCTTACACTGGCAAGAGCCTTGGCTACTCAACTATTGGGGATGCCATCAAGGATCCATTTGTATTGAAGCAAGTTAAGAAAGTTTTGAGCGAAACCCGTTCACTTCTTTACAACAAGTGGAACAAGGAATTTACTGAAGAAAGTCTTGAAGAGTACCACAACAAGATCTTGAGCAGATTCCAAAACCCATATATTTCAGACGACATTGCTCGTGTTGGTAGAACTCCTATCCGTAAGTTGGGCTACAACGAAAGATTCATTCGTCCTATCCGTGAATTGAAGGAAAGAGGATTAGACTACAGCGCATTGATGGAAACTGTTGGTAGAATCTATCACTTTGACGAACCAAAGGACAAGGAAAGCGTCAAGTTGATGCAAATGCTTAAAGACGAAGACTTGAAAGACGTAATCGTTGAAACCACTGGCTTAAAGGATGATCCAGATTTAGTTGAAGAAATCGTTGAATCATACAAGGCTGCCGATAAAGATTCTAAGAAGTAATAACCTAAATTAAATTCACCCCGAAGACGATAGGTCTTTGGGGTGTTTTTATGCCATCACTTGTTACAATTTGAGCAATTTAGATTAAATTTTTGAAATATTTAAAAAAGCAGGCAATAAATTTATATTTATTAAAAAGATATAAAATATGAACTCACTTTAAGTGCATATATAGTGCAAAGCGCTGATATATCAACATTTTTAGTTAATATAAAACATAACAATTTTTGAAAAAACATTTTAAATAGAGATCAAAAGAGCTATACTAATAAGTGAAATTTCACTTGTGAAAAATATAACTAATAAATTGGGGGAAGTTATATGAAAAAGGTTCTGGCAATAAATTCGGGTAGTTCATCATTTAAATTCAAATTGTTTTCTCTACCTGATGAAAAGGTAATTGCATATGGCATGGCTGATCGGGTCGGCTTACCAAAGGCTAGCTTCAAGATTGCATTGCAAAATGGCAACGAACATATCGAACATGTAGATATTCCTGATCAAGAAGCTGCAGTTAACTTATTACTTAAAGCTTTGAAAAAGTATCACGTAGTTGATGACTTAAATGAAATCGTCGGCGTAGGTCATCGTGTAGTCAGCGGCGGTGAATACTTCAAAGATTCTACTGTAGTTGACCAAGATGTTTTGCAAAAGATCAAAGACTTGTCTACTTTTGCCCCATTGCATAATCCAGCAGAAGCACGTGGAATTGAGGCCTTTATGCATGTTTTGCCTAATGTGCTACAAGTAGCCGTGTTTGATACTTCATTCCATCAAACGCTTGATCCAGTGCATTACTTATATTCAATTCCTTATGACTACTACAAGAAGTACGGTGCACGTAAATATGGTGCTCACGGCACATCTGTACACTATGTAACACTAGAAGCTGTTAAGATGATGCACAAGGATCTTAAAGACCTTAAGTTAATCGTCTGCCACTTAGGATCAGGTTCATCAATCACTGCAGTCAAAAATGGTAAGTCATACGACACCTCAATGGGCTTCAGTCCGCTTTCTGGTGTAACGATGGGTACTCGCTCAGGCGACATCGATCCATCCTTATTACAGCATTTGATGCACGAGAGTGGCGTTTCAATTGATGAATTGATCAATATTTTGAATAAAAGGTCTGGTTTATTAGGTATCTCAGGTATCTCATCAGACATGCGCGATTTGAAGTACAATAAAGCTCCTCGTGCAGTCTTAGCACGTAAGATATTCCTTAACCGTATTGTTCGCTACATCGGTGCATATATTGCTGAAATGGGCGGTGCTGACGCTATTGTCTTTACTGCTGGTGTTGGTGAAGGTGATGTTGGCATGCGTCAAGCAGTTATGGATGCATTCAAGTACATGGGCGTTAAGCCTGATGATGAAGCTAACAAGACTAATGGTCAGAAGTTTATCACTAAACCTGATTCTTCAATCCAATTTATGATTGTACCAACCAACGAAGAATTGATGATTGCAAGAGACGTTATGCGTCTTACTAAATGTGCCGTTTTAGCATAAGTACAAGTTATTCCTAAGGATAAAAATTAAATATTTTTCTTTCAAGTAAAACGGGTCTTAAATAGAAGATGAAGATAAACGTTTTAGAAAGGAAAAATACCATGTCAATTAAAAAAGATGCACAAACTGCACATGCTAATTTATTAGAAAAAACTGATCCTGAAGCTTTAGAAAGAATCAATCACTTCGCTTTTGATGAAGTTCAAGCAGACGTTGATTTGCCAGATAGAACTAAGATGCTTTCTACTTTGGCTTATTTAATGGGGATGCAAGGAATTGATGAATACAAAGTTATGCTTCCTGTAGCCCTTGATAATGGCGTAAGTCCAGTAGAAGCTAAAGAAGTTTTGTACCAAGCTGTTGACTACTTAGGCTTAGGTAGAGTCTTCCCATTCTTTAAGGCAACTAATGATGTATTAGCTGCTCGTGGCGTAGAAATGCCTCTTGAAGGCCAAGCAACAACTACCATGGAAGATCGTCTTGAAAAAGGTGAAGAAACTCAAATTCGCTTGTTTGGACCACAAATGAAGGGCTTTTCTAAAAGAGCACAATCAACAAGTGGTTAGTTGATAACTGCTTTGGTGATTACTACACCAGAAAAGGTTTAAACGATAACGACCGTGAAATGATTACTTTCTGTTACTTGGCTGCTCAAGGCGGAGTAGAGCCACAACTCTTAGCTCACGCTCAAGCGAACATTAAGCTCGGTAACGACAAGGAATTCTTGATGAAAGTCATTGAACAAAATGTTCCATTTATCGGTTACCCAAGAAGTTTGAACGCTGTAAGAATCGTTAACCAAGCTGATGAAGCAGTTAACGGCAAAAATTAGAGTATTAATAAAATAAGCCTTTTTGTTTAACAAGTAGAGCCTAATGGAACTACAATATAATTGTTATCAGAAAGGAAGCTTTTATTATGGCAGATGCAAAAGAAATTGAACAAACAGCTATGATTGATCGTGAAATGGATCAAGTTTTTGATTGGGCAAAGGGTAACTCAATGCCTATTCGTGACGCTATTTGGGATCACGAAATGGAAGCTAACGACCGTGACACTATGAAGACCGAAGCAGCTGTTGAATGGATCCTTAAAGCCAGCGATGATGAAATTAAGGATTACTGCGAAAAGAACTTAAAGAAGTAACTTAAAATATTCTATAATTGACCAATTTCGTCTGCACATAAGGTGACCAAGTCTAAATGATTTGGTCATTTTTTTGATCCTAATTTCTTGACCTTTATTAATAAATATTTAATAATCTTAAATAAAGGTCTGGTGACATATTATGATTATGGAACATTCTGCGGGTGCAGTTATTTATAGAAGACGTGCAAATGGAGAGCTAGAGTATTTAATTGTGCAAAGCATTGTGAATCATAACTGGGGCTTTCCTAAAGGACACCTTGAAAACAATGAAACGCCTCAAGAAGCAGCTAAACGTGAGGTTGCAGAAGAGGTTGGCTTAAAGCCAGAGTTTGACTTTAATTTTGTCCAAAAAACGCAATATGCATTAACTAAAAATAAGTCTAAGACAGTAACTTTCTTCTTGGCTAAATATGTTGCAGGACAAGAGGTAACTACACAAAAAGAAGAGATTCTAGCAGATAAATGGGTAAGTCTAAAAGAAGCTAAAGAATATCTGACAGAACACGGAAAAATGGATGTGCTAAGTGCGGCACAAGATTATATTGAGGCATAAAAAATACGAGAGCTTAATTGCTCTCGTATTTTCGTCATTAAGAAATTTTTATATATGCTTCATATTCAAAATTAGCTTAATTCTTTGATGATAGCTTCCAAAGTCTTCTTAGCTTCATCTTGGATTGGAGTTTCTGGGTGTTCTTCATCGTACTTGTTGAGCCAGTTCAAACGATCTTGCATTCTCTTTGCCAAGGTCTTTTGGTATTCTGGGTCATCAAGGTGAACTTCGTAACCATCAATTGGTAAGTATGATACACCCTTGAAGTTACCGAATGGCTTGAAGTCGCTGTCCTTAATGTTGCCGTTAGCCAAGTCTTCGATTAACTTCTTAGTAACTTCCTTTGGAATGTCCTTGCCCATGAATGCATCAGTGTTCAAGCTGTAGCAGCTAGCACCACGCTTAGTGAACAATTCCTTGAAGTCTGTGTAGTCACCAGATACTGGGTAAGCACGGAATGGGTCTGCAAATGGTTCGATAACCAAGGTGTTCATGTCAAAGCCCTTAGGCAAGTTTTCTGCAGAAGTTCTCTTGGTTGCCAAAGTACAACCCATAGTAGTTGCCAAAACTGGGTCATCGATCTTGATGATTGGAGGAAGTGAACCGTCCTTCATGATCCAGAACAAAGCAGTGATTGGTGACTTTTCAAAGTCTACACGGTGAGGACTAGTGTAACGAGTCTTAATAACACGACCGTTGTTGTTACGTAAGTCTTCAGTAACAATAACTTTCTTGCCGTTTTCGTCAAGAGTTACATCACAGTTCATAATAGTGGTGTAGTACTTAGTTTCGTGGTGACCTGCTGGGTAGTCGTGAGTCTTGTCGAAGTATGAAGGCTCAAGAGCTACTGATGAACCATCTTCACGTGAAATGATGAATGCGTCATCGTGAAGAACAGTGATGTCATATTTACCATCGTACATTTCGTGAGTCAAAGTTGACTTACCTGAACCTGACAAGCCGTAGAATGCGAAGGTCTTGTCGTCTTTGTCAGTGAAGTGGAATGACTTTTCACCACCGTGACAAGCAGTGTAGCCGTGACGGTGAGCAATAGCCCAAGCTAAAGTCAAGGTACCCTTCTTAAGTTCACCGAAGTAGCGAAGGTTAAATACAGCAGCACAGTTATGTGGAGCATCGAATACACCTAAGCCCTTAGGGTAATCTTCATCTTGAACATTTGGATCGAAGTAGAAGTAAATATCTGGTTCATCGTAGAACTTAGATTTTTCGTACATCTTTTGTGCTTCTTCGTCAAAGAAGTGGAAGTTCAAAATGTATGAAAGTAAATTGAAGGCTTGATCTTCTGGCATCATGATGTGAGCCTTAACAGTGAATGATGGGTCAAGACCTACCAAAACAGTAGCCTTTAAGTACTTTTGTTCATGACCCTTGTAAATATCTTCACGTAAATTACCGTTTAAGGCTTCGGCATCTTCATTAGGGTTGTCTACGAAGTGACGTGCACTAGCAGTTCTACCTAAGATCTTACCGTGGTTGTAAACCAATTGGGTTGCGCCGTATGGTAAGCCTAATTCCTTGGTGTGAAGGATAGGTAAGTCAGTAACGATAACGCCTGATTGCTTCTTAGCTAAATTGTAAGCTTCAGCAACACTGGTTACTTCGTGTACGTTGTTACCATAAAATGCACTCTCGATTGTTGCGCGGGTGCGGCTAAACATAGGATTTGCTTTTCTAAGTTCATCTTGAGAATAACGTTCTTTTGTACTCATATTAAGATTTTTTCCTCTCTAGGAAGCTATAAATTAAAACGCTTTCAATAACTTACATCACCTATACTAACATAAAAGTTTGTTCATAACCACACAAATATAAAAATATAAGCTTTATGGAATACAAAAACATATACATGCGGCCTAAATTTACTAGCAGACTACCGTAAAAATAGATGTTATAATTAGAACACATGTACGAAAGGATAAGGCAAAATGGATTCAAATCAGCTATTTAAATACGTTTATGCAAAATATGGTCTTAAATTTGAGCCAATTATTCCAGGATCAACCGATACTTATGTGCTCATGTCACCATTAGATAGCGGTTATTTTGCCATGCTTTCTCGTATTAAAATAAATAACGCACCTAGGGCAGTTCTCGATTTGAAGTGCGGAGACTTTGCAGGAACCATTCGTGATTTACCTGGATTTACTGATCCGGTTCGAATTAAAGATTCAGCTTGGGTAGGTGCAATTTTAGGAGCTAATAACGACAGTTCAATCAAAAAGGCACTGGATTATGCATTTAAACTTGCGATGAACGGCAAGCAAGTGAATGTGGCCCAAGATCAATATTTTTATATTCCGCCTGAGGATGTAGAAGAAAAATACAAGGCGCAACCGATTAAGCCACGGAAAAATTTTGTTAAAAAGCAAGCAAAATCAAATATTCCAGATAAGATCCATAAAATGCTTGAGATGTACGACTATAGCCTTTTACCGCAGAAAGGCAGAGCTAAGAACTTTTATGTTCAAGCGCGCTTTATGGCGGATTATGAAGATGATTATTCTGAGTATTTTGCTTTTAAAAGGTTTTATCCAACTTACCATGATATGTCTGTGGGACAGCTGAGAAGTTATTTCACCTGGCGCAGTAAACTCAGAAAAGGTGAATATCAGAAAACTAGTACATCTTATGCCTTTATCTATATTTATGAATTGTTGAATAATGCCACGGTGGATCCAGAAGAAGGCTATGAAAAGCTGCTGAATTTTAAGCAAAATTATGTAGAAAAATATGATCTAACGATTGAGCCTTACTTAAATGATTGGCTAAAAGATTATGTTTTGTACTATCAATTAGGAGAAGATGCAGTTAAGCAGTGCTTTGAATCTGAAATAAAAGAAGATCATGACTACTTAATTATGCGTCATCCTGAAAAATACTCCGCTGAAGAACTAGCTGATGTTTTTGCACAGAAATCATCATACTGGAATACTTCAAAGGTAATTCAAAACAACCAAGCAAAATTTGCCAAGATCTTAAAAAGCGTGTGGCAAGAACTATTAAATGCTAAAAAATATGGCATTGCTTATTACAGCGCGTTTGTAGCTAGACAAGAAGTCAAAAAGCAGGACGTATTTTTAGGCAGTGTTTTTTATAATCGGAAAAATAAACTTCCAGTTCAAAATATTGATGCTTCAAGAAAGTACGTCTTTTCACTTGGCGACACTGCTTATTGGCAGATTCATTTTGATAAACCAGTGAAAAAGCAGAAGACTAATCTGAACACTTTTTTACATGAATTAGATCGAATAGCACGTGAAAAGTTAAAGCTAGGTCGACCAATTAAGCCACGATTTATCGATCAAGCTGTTCTTAAAGCAATCGAAAATGGGATTGCTGTTTATCAAAAAGAGCAAGAAAAAGCCAAGATTAATCAAATCAAAATCGACTTTTCTAACCTCGAGCAAATTCGTACTAATGCATCGGTTACGCGTGATAGTCTATTAACTGATGAAGAGAAAAAATTAGAGCAAGAAGAAATTCAAAAAGAAACCAAGCCAGAAACTAAACCTACAGAAGTTAAAACTAACAATGAATATGGACTAGATCCAGATGAAATGTTTCTGCTTATAGCTTTGCTTAAAAATGAACCTTGGCAAGATTACGTAAAAAAGAAGCACTTAATGGTTTCAATTCTGGCCGACAGTATTAATGACAAACTTTTTGATGAATTTGGCGATAGCGTCATCGAGTTTGATGATCAAGATCAGCCACAAATTATTGAAGACTATGAAGAAGATTTAAAGGATATGTTTTTGAAGGGATAAAAGATGCCACAAAAAAGAAAAGTACCTAAGAGAATTGCGCAAACCGTATTGAATTCGCTAAAAGGTGGGGTAGTTCCGCGAATTGGCTTACCTTATATTACAGTTGGCCGTAAAGCCGAAATTGAAGCACTCTTGCACGACGTTGATGTGATTCAAGAAGGTGGAGCAAGTTTTCGTTTCATCGTTGGACGTTACGGTTCAGGAAAAAGTTTTTTGCTGCAAACAATTCGTAACTATGTAATGGATAAAAACTTCGTTGTTGTTGATGGCGACCTTTCTCCAGAGCGACGTCTACAAGGTTCTAAGGGACAAGGTCTTGCCACATATCGCGAATTAATTCAGAATCTTTCTACTAAAACTAGACCAGAAGGCGGTGCCTTAACCTTAATCTTGGATCGTTGGATTAATTCAGTCCAAACTAAGGTAGTCAGTGAAGGCATTCCTAGCGATGACCCTAAATTTGAAGAGGAAGTAGATAAGAAGATTTATGGCGTAATTTCTTCATTAAATGAGCTAGTTCACGGTTTTGATTTTGCCAAGCTGCTCAACATGTACTATCACGCTTATATGAGTGGCGATGATGAGACTAAGGCCAAGGTTGTTAAGTGGTTTAGAGGAGAATATAGCCATAAAACTGAAGCTAAAAAGGATCTGAGCGTTGATATTATTATCTCTGACAGCGACTGGTATGAATATCTAAAGCTGTTTGCGACCTTCTTCAGACAAGCTGGTTATGCTGGTCTTATGATCATGATTGACGAGTTAGTTAACATCTACAAAATTCCTAATGCAATTAGTCGTCAGTACAATTATGAAAAGATTTTGACCATGTATAACGACACTCTTCAAGGGAAAGCTAAGTATCTAGGGATCATCATGTGTGGTACGCCGCAAGCTGTCGAAGATCGCCGCCGCGGAGTTTATTCATATGAAGCCTTAAGAAGTAGATTAGCTTCAGGTAAATTTGCTCAAGAAGGCGCACGTGATATGTATGCACCTGTGATTA
Organism: uncultured Lactobacillus sp.; assembly: GCF_902491705.1. Classification (GTDB taxonomy): domain Bacteria; phylum Bacillota; class Bacilli; order Lactobacillales; family Lactobacillaceae; genus Lactobacillus. The sequence continues at coordinate 20,108 of NZ_CABUIW010000034.1, forward strand.
AACTTGAACCATTAACTGCAGAAGAAATGCTGGTTTTAACAGAAAAATTAGCTGATATGCATGCCAATTTGTATGGTTATGAGAGAACAATTACTGATGAAGATTTAGCCCAGTTCATCAAGATCGAATATGCACGCGTTGGGGCAGATACCAACATTACGCCACGTGAAATTATTCGTGATTTTATTGAACTGCTTGATATTGTTTGGCAAAATCCTGATCAAAAGATTACTGATCTGCTTAATTCAGATCAATTTAACTACACTAAATCTGAAGCAGTATCAGATAATGCGGAAAAGGATTATACCGAATTTAAACTTTAAAGGAAATTATTTATGGACGTTTTTTCACATTATGCGCCATTTATTCAGGACTATATCTATGAACACGGCTGGCAAAATTTAAGACCGATTCAAGTTGCGGCAGCCGAAGAAATTTTTAACACAGATCATAATGTGCTTTTGTCGGCTTCAACGGCTTCCGGGAAAACTGAAGCGGCCTTTTTTCCTATTTTGTCAGAAATTTATGATGAACCAGAAGATTCAGTTAAAGTACTGTATATTGCACCGCTCAAAGCATTAATTAATGATCAATATGATCGCTTAACGGACTTATGCACAGATGTGGATATTCCAGTTTGGCGCTGGCATGGGGATGTTGCTCAAACACAAAAACGCAAGATGCTTAAACATCCTTCGGGTATTTTGCAGATCACGCCGGAGTCGCTTGAAAGCTTCATGATCAACAAGCACATGGACATTCCTCATCTTTTTGGCGGGTTAAAATATATCGTTGTTGATGAATTGCACTCCTTTTTAAGAAGTGATCGCGGTGGACAAACCTTTTGTTTGATTGAGCGCTTGTCCAAGCTTGCCGGCGTTAATCCAAGACGTATTGGTCTTTCTGCTACCATTGGTAATTTAGAAGATGCAAGTAAATTCTTAGGTGCGGGTTCAAATAGAAAGACAGTAGCGCCAAAGGTGCAGAATGAGCCGCAGATTTGGCATCTTTCAATGGAACACTTTTATAAAACTGATCCACAGGCAAGTTCAAAAGACTTTGATCCAAGTCAAGTTGAACCAAAAACTGATAAGGCGCCAGAGTTAGCTGATCCTGGAATTGGCTATATTTTTGAACATACTCGCGGTAAAAAGTGCCTTGTTTTCACTAATAGTCGTGAAGAATGTGAGGCTGTTTGTCAAGAACTTAGAGCATACTGTGCTTATAACCATGAACCAGATCGCTTTATGATTCACCATGGTAATCTGTCGCCAGCTTTGCGTGAAACGGCAGAAGCCGCAATGAAAGATGACGACGTCTACATGACGACCTGTGCTACAGCAACGCTAGAGCTTGGAATAGATATTGGTCAATTAGAGTCTGCTTTTCAGATTGATGCGCCGTTTACGGTGTCTGGTTTTTTGCAAAGAATGGGTCGAACGGGCCGGCGCGGTAATCCGCCAGAGATGCACTTTGTGATGAGAGAAGAACACCCAGAATCACGGGCAATGCTGCCAGAACTGATTCCGTGGCCATTGCTTCAAGGGATTGCCTTAGTACAGCTTTATGCAGAAGAAAAATGGGTGGAGCCACCTGAACCTAATCGTTTGCCATATAGTTTGCTCTACCACCAAACGATGAGTACGCTTGCTTCAAGTGGTGAAATGACGCCGGCAGAGCTTGCTTCTAGAGTGCTGACCTTGTCATATTTCCATAACGTAAGCCAGGAGGACTATCGAGTTTTACTTAAGCATTTACTTAAAACAGGTCACATTGAATGGACCGAAAATGGTGGATTAATCGTGGGACTCGCCGGTGAAAGAGTTGTGAATAACTTTAAGTTTTACGCGGTTTTCCAAGAAAATGAGGAATTCAGTGTTCATGCCGGCAGTGAAGAATTAGGTACGATCGTTAAGCCGCCTCCTGTAGGAGATAAGATTGCGATTGCAGGCCGCGTCTGGGTAGTCGAAGATGTTGATATTAAGCACCATCAAGTATATTGCCATGAGGTGGATGGGAGAATCCCTGCCTACTTTGGGGATGTACCAGGCGATATTCAGCCTAAGATTTTGCAAAGAATGAAAAAGGTACTCGAAGAGAAAACGATGTACCCATATTTAATGCAAAACGGTAAGGCGAGATTGACTCAGGCAAGAGACACTGCGGCTTTAGCAGGATTGCCAAAGAAAAACTTGATTAAACTTGGCGGCAACATGTGGTGCCTTTTCCCATGGACTGGAACGTATGCATTTTTGGCACTTGAGAGATTGATCAGAATTAAGTGTGGCGAAAAGTTAAACATTCGCGGCTTCAACTCATCTCGGCCATACTTTATGTACTTTGCTATGGATGCAGATGAGCATGATTTCTGGCGAATTATAGGTGAAGAAGCAGCTAAAGATTTTGATCCACTTGATCTGGTATATCCAAATGAAGTGCCTGGAATTGATAAGTATGACCAATATTTGCCTAAGGAATTGCTGAGAAAAGAGTTTGCTTACAGCATTTTGAATATCAAAGAAATGAAACGCTGCGTTGAGCAAATGGTCAAAGACAATTTGGTATAATTGAATAAAAAAAGAAAAGAGTAAAGAAACATGGCTTTAAAAATTAATCAATCAGTTTCAAAAGATGCACAAGCTAGAACTTTGTTAAACATCCTAAAGTATAAGGTGAATAGAAGCATGACGATGCTTTTATTCACCTTT
>NZ_CABUIW010000035.1 GCF_902491705.1 uncultured Lactobacillus sp.
CTATCACTGGTCGTGGTACTGTTGCTTCTGGTCGTATCGACCGTGGTACTGTTAAGATCGGTGACGAAGTTGAAATCGTTGGTTTGGTAGACAAGGTTCTTAAATCAGTTGTTACTGGTTTGGAAATGTTCCACAAGACTTTGGACTTAGGTGAAGCCGGCGATAACGTTGGTGTATTGCTTCGTGGTATCGACCGTGACCAAGTTGTTCGTGGTCAAGTATTGGCTGCTCCAGGCTCAATCCAAACCCACAAGAAGTTTAAGGGTCAAGTTTATGTTTTGAAGAAGGACGAAGGTGGTCGTCACACCCCATTCTTCTCAGACTACCGTCCACAATTCTACTTCCACACCACTGATATTACTGGTGAAATTGAATTGCCAGAAGGTACTGAAATGGTTATGCCTGGTGATAACACTGAATTCACTGTTACCTTGATTAAGCCAGCTGCCATCGAAAAGGGTACTAAGTTCACCATCCGTGAAGGTGGTCGTACCGTTGGTGCCGGTCAGGTTACTGAAATCCTTGACTAATTTCTAACGATATAGTAAAAAAGATGCACTTCTTCACTGGAGCGCATCTTTTTTCTTTTAGATATTTGTTTTTTGCGCTAGTTTAAGGTAAGATAACTTAGTATGCAAGAAGCAAACTCAAACTTGACATTGGAGGTATTTTATTAATGTCTGTAAAATGGGAAAAAACCGGCAAGACTACCGGTGAACTTACTTTTGATATTTCACAAGATGAAATTAAATTAGGTTTAGACCAAGCATTTAGAAGAGTAAAGAAAAACTTGCGTGTTCCTGGCTTTAGAAAAGGCCACGTTTCTCGTGTAATTTTTGATCAATACTACGGTGAAGAAGCATTATATGAAGATGCTTTAAACATCGTATTACCAAATGCATATTCTGCTGCTGTTAAGGAAGCAGGTATCGCTGCAGTTGGTCAACCACAAATTACTCCTGTATCAATGGACAAGGGTAAGGACTGGACTATGAAGGCCACTGTTACTGTAGAACCAGAAGTTAAGTTAGGTGACTACAAGGGTATCGAAGTTCCAAAGCAAAACACTCGTGTTTACCAAAAGGACGTTGATGCTGAACTTGACAAGCGTCGTGAACAAAACGCTGAACTTGTTCTTAAGAAGGGTAAGTCAGAAAAAGGCGACACTGTAACTATCGACTACAAGGGTACTATTGACGGTAAGGAATTTGAAGGCGGCTCAGCTGAAAACTACTCACTTGAATTAGGCTCAAACACATTTATCCCAGGTTTCGAAGATCAACTTATTGGTCACGAAGCAGGTGACGATGTTGACGTTGTTGTAACCTTCCCTAAGGATTACGGCGCAAAGGACTTAGCAGGTAAGGAAGCACACTTTGCAACTAAGATCCACGAAGTTAAGTCAAAGCAACTTCCAGAATTAGATGATGAATTCGCTAAGGACGTTGACGATTCTGTAGATACTCTTGACGAATTAAAGGACAAGATCAAGAAGGACTTGAAGGCACAAAAGGAAGAAGCAGCTAACGATGCTATTCAAGAAGCTGCCATTGAAGGTGCTGTAAAGAACGCTACAGTTGACGAAATTCCTGACGCAATGATCCAAGACGATGTTGATACTCAATTGAACCAATACTTGGGCAACATGCAACGTCAAGGTATCGATCCTCAAACTTACTACAAGTTGACTAACACCAACGAACAACAATTGCGTGCACAATTCGCTAAGAACGCTGCTGAAAGAGTTAAGACTAACTTAGTTCTTGAAGCTGTTGTTGATGCAGAAGGCCTTAAGGCAACCAAGGAAGAAATTGATAAGGAAATCAAGGACCTTGCTTCTGAATACAACATGGACGAAAAGACTGTACGTAACACTTTGACTGACGATATGTTAAGTCACGACATCACTGTACGTAAGGCTATGGATCTTATTACTGACAATGCTAAGCAAGTTGCTAAGGCAAAGCTTGAAGCAAAAGAATCAGACGATAAGAAGGAAGACAAGTAATAAAACATTACTTTGCTGATTCCTGAAAAAAGGCGGCTTTAGGCCGCTTTTTTTGATATATAAGCCTAATATTTATCAATCTTAGGTAAAGTATGATAATCTAATTTTTGGTAGATATAGGAGGAAAAGTTAATGGCAAATCAGTTTACAGAACAAGAAGAGATTAAATGCGCTTTTTGTGGTAAAACTCAAGACCAAGTCAAAAAAATGATCGCCGGTAATGGCGTATATATTTGTAACGAATGTGTAGACTTGGCTAAAAAAATTATTGACGATGAATTACGAGCAGATTCTCTTAAAACCGCTCGTGAATTACCTAAACCAGTTGAAATTAAGAAGCAACTTGATCAATACGTAATCGGTCAAGACCGTGCTAAAAAAGTTTTATCAGTTGCTGTATATAATCACTACAAGAGAATTAGTCAAATGGATGTAGATTCATCTACTGAATTGCAAAAGTCCAACATTGCAATGATCGGACCTACCGGTTCCGGTAAGACTTATTTGGCACAAACTCTTGCAAGAATTTTAAACGTACCTTTTGCAATCGCTGATGCAACTACCTTAACTGAAGCAGGTTATGTTGGTGAAGACGTAGAAAATATTTTGCTTAAGCTATTACAAAATGCGGACTATGATATTGAACGTGCACAACGCGGAATTATTTATATCGACGAAATTGATAAGATTTCTAAGAAATCAGAAAATGTTTCAATTACTCGTGATGTATCAGGTGAAGGTGTACAACAATCTCTTTTAAAGATTTTGGAAGGTACTATTGCATCTGTTCCACCACAAGGTGGTCGTAAGCACCCACAACAAGAAATGATCAAGATGGATACTACTAATATCTTGTTTATCGTTGGTGGTGCTTTTGATGGAATCGAACAAATTGTAAAGAACCGTTTGGGTAAAAAGACAATCGGCTTTGGTGCTGAAAACGAAGCTGATAAGGTTGATGCTGATGACTGGACTCGTCATTTAACTATAGCTGACTTGGTTAAGTTTGGTATGATTCCAGAATTTATCGGTAGAATTCCAATTATCACTACTTTGGATAAACTTAACAGTGAAGACTTGGTCAGAGTATTGACTGAACCAAAGAACGCTTTGGTAAAGCAATACAAGAAACTTCTTTCACTTGATGGCGTTGATCTTAAGTTTACAGACGGTGCTTTAAAGGCAATTGCTGATTTGGCTATCCAAAGAAATATGGGTGCTCGTGGTTTGAGAACAATCATTGAAAACTCAATTATGGATATCATGTACGAAACTCCAAGTGAAGAAGATATTGAATCAGTTGAAGTTACTAAGGACGTAATCACTCGTCATGCTAAGCCACGTGTTGTACGTAAGAATTCAGAAGATACTGAAAAGTCTCAGGTAAGTGCTAATGATAATTAAAAGTAGCAGTTATGCAGTTAGTGCCGTAAAAGAAAGTCAGTATCCTAAGGATAATTTGCCTGAGATTGCGCTAGCAGGCCGCTCAAACGTAGGGAAATCCAGCTTGATCAATACCCTGCTAAAGCGTAAAAACTTGGCTAGAACGTCATCACAGCCTGGTAAGACACAGACGCTTAATTTCTATTTAGTAAACGATGAATTTTACTTGGTAGATGTGCCAGGATATGGCTATGCGAAAGTTTCCCAAAAAAGACGTCAAGAGTTTGGTGAAATGATCCAAGACTATCTAGAAACAAGACCTAATTTAAAAGGATTAGTTATCTTGATAGATAGTCGCCATGAACCAACTAAGGATGATATTGCCATGTATGAATATGCGCAATATTTAAATATTCCTATCTTAGTTGTCTGCACAAAAATGGACAAAATTAAAAAGAGTCAAACTAATAAAGTAATGGCAGGATTAAAAAAGAATTTGGATCTTAATTATGATCATGTCACTGTTTTGACTTTTAGTTCAGTCACTAAATTACACGTAGCTGAATTAGGGGACTGGATTGAAGATAAAATTAATCAATAAAAGCGTTGCTCAAAAGAGCACGCTTTTTTGGCTTTTTGTCAAACATCCTAAAGTATAAGGTGAATAGAAGCATGACGATGCTTTTATTCACCTTTTTTTCTATACTTAGATTGAGGTAAAGGTCGACAACAGGAAGAAATCTTTGAATTTGATTGTCATTGGTTAATTCTAATTCGTGATTATTTCCAGTGAATAAAGATACGTTACAAGCTAATATTGCATCCTGCCAATTATATGAATCAGTTATACCATATTGATTCTTTTTAAGACTAATTTGATGACAAATATTTCTGAAATATTCAACATTATTTATTTTATATAAAGAATGTATTTTATTCTTAGTTAGTATTGTTTGATTTGCAATTAACAGTGTTGGGTTAGTCTCATAAGGGAGAGTGAACTGTTTACCATTATATTGTCCACTTGCTAATGCGCCAGGATAAAAGCTATGCCTTAAATTGTCTTTATTTAAGAAAGGCGATAAATCTAAAAAAGTATTGTTACTAGCAAATAAGTTAAAATTTGATTGTGGCATCATAATAACATCAGGAGTTTTACCTTCGATAATTTTTTCGCTTAGCCAATTTATATAATCACTTGTTCGAATTCCACTTTCATAATTAATTTTTATATTTGGATGCTTTTTTTGAAATTTATGAATTGTGTAATTAATCATATGATATTGCTCATTGTCTGGTACATCCCAACTACTTCCAGCATAAATCCCAATAGTTAAAGTAGTTGTTGGAGGATGAGTATCAGAATAAATTAAAAAGCTAGTAATAATTATGAAAAATAAAAAAATAGAAGTAATAAAAATTTTAAGAGTTTTACTTTTCATCTTTTAGTCCTAAATTTTTTTTAACGATATTATTTTGTACTGCCCAAATTGCTAATTGCGTGCGATCGCGTAAATCAAGTTCTTCTAAAATTTTTGAAATATAATTTCTGATTGTTCCTTCAGATAAGAACAATTTAGCGGAGATTTCTTTATTAGATAAACCTTTTCCAACTTGTTGAATTACACGCCATTCTGAACAAGAAAACATATCAGAATTTATTTGTTTTTCGGTTTCGAGATTACTGTCAGTTTGTGCCATTTTAGAAAATAATTTAAAAACTTTTTCAGTTAATTCTGGATTAATCATTGCACCACCAGAGATTGCAGTTCTGATTGCTTTAAAGATATCCTGAGGCACCGTATTTTAACGCTTTAAAAATAAAATCATCATCATCAAAGGTTGTTAAAATAATTACTTTAATTTCAGGATATTTTTCTTTAACGTATTTGGTGCAAACTGTTCCATCCATTACAGGCATTCTGACATCCATCAAGATAACGTCTGGTTTCTCTTTTTCAATAGATTCCAATACTTCTTTACCATTATTTACAGTAGAAATCACATCAAAATCTTTCTGAGTATTTAAAACAATCTTTAGTGATTCACAGATTAGTTGTTGATCGTCTGCTATTAAAATCTTTATCATTAAAATTTCTTCTTTCTTGGGATAAATACAGTAACTGTAAAGATTGGATAACTTTCTATTTTTACCTTTCCATTAATAACGGCCAATCTTTCTTTCATTTGAGTTATACCGTATCCAGGTTTTATTTTTTCCGAGGATTGACCGTTATTTTGGATGACAATTATGTAATTACTTTTAGAAAGCTTACAATTTATGTCTATTTCTGTTGCATGACCATGTCTTAAAGCATTGGTAATAGATTCCTCGATAACTCTAAAAATAACAATTTCAGTTGTTTTCTCAAATTCAGATGTTCCCCAATTATAGTTAAAATTAATTTGTAAATGTGAAAGATCGCTAAATTCTTTAAGCATCTTCTTTAAAGAAGTCTCAAGTGTATAATGCTCTAAAGCATCTGGTCGTATTTTGTTTAAAGTTATTCGAATATCTTGTAATCCTTGTTTAACAGCAATTGAAACCTTTTGTAATTGTTCTTTGGCAGCAGTGGGATCAATATCGATTAATACCATCACCGCATCAATACCAGCTGCAATTCCGGTCAAAGCATGTCCTACAGTGTCGTGAATGTCACGAGCAATCCGACGTCTTTCTCTATCTTGTGCAATCTTTTCAGAAACAGCAGCGTAACTTTTTAATTCGCGGTTAGTTTTTGACATTAAAGATAATTCGTTTTTGATTTTATGTTCACGATTTGAAATATAAAATGAATAACCAATAGCTATCCAAATAAATAAAATCAAATTAAGCGATGACAAAAAATTATTAGCTAGAGTAATTTCTGAAGCTAATTTATTTGGTAGAAAATTGGAGTAAGTGGATAAAGGTGGCATTTTAAAGATGGGACCAATGAAAGAATAATTCGAAAGAGAAAAAATTATGATTAAAAGAATTCCAGTTGTAAACCAAAAATGAAAGCGAGAACGAATGGGGAGTTCACGACTAGTTAAGAAGAAATCTACGAATACCATTAAAAACATACCATTATAATTCATTCTAACCGAGTAAAAGATAACTAATGCAGCGATAAATTCAAAAATGAAGAATAGGTTTATAATTCTACGTTCTACATGAATTCGATGTCGAAGAAAAATTAGAATAATTAAAACAATTGATGAAACTGCACATTGCCAAAAAATATTTTGAGCTGGGGCAGGAGTTTGTTCCAGATGAGTAAGTAATTCATAACTTTCTTGATATCGAACTATATATTGTGAAATAAATAGAAACTGAGCTCCGATAAAAATAATTGCCAAAAAATTAATCCATAACATAATATTGGCTAGTAATGTTAAATGTTTAAATTTCATCATTGCCACCCCGTGATGCCATAATTATTAACGTTTTGTTGAGTAATTAAAGTAACAGGCAAAGTTATTCTTCGTGGAACCTTTTTATTATGAGCCAATTTATAAGCTATCTTAGCTACTTGATCCCCCATTTTAATAGGAGTCTGTGCAACGGTAAAAATTTTATCATGACCACTATCAATTAATTTTTTCATTGCTTGAGAGCCATCGACACTATAGACATAAACTGAATTTTTTCTTTTATTTTCATTAATTGCTGCTAAAGCTCCAATGGCAGTACGATCATTTAGTGCCATAACAGTATCAAAACTTTGTTTCTTTTTTAAAAACTGCTTAACTTTGGGATAGGAGCATTCAGATTGCCCATTAGTATGTAATCTGGCAACTACTTTAATTTTAGAATTATGAGCTTTTTTAATAGTAGATAAAAAGCCATCCATTCTTTCAACAACAGAATCAGCATTTAATTGATCTAAAAGTAAAATTTTAGCTGACTTTTGCTTTTTTAGTAATTCTCGTGCGCATAGAATACCAGCTTTATAATTATCAGAAGTAATCGTACAGTCAACATTTTTATTAGCGATAGGAGAGTCTACAACGATAATTTTAATTCCGGCTTTATGTGCTTCATTAATAGCTCGATTAAGTTTAATTGATTTATTGTCAACAGGATTAAGTAAAATAACATTTACTTTTTTAGCAATGAAGGAATGAATTTCCTCAACTTGACGTGAAACGCTTAATGCAGGGTCGCGATTGTAAAGAAAATCTTGCCGATTATTTATATAATTTGCTACTTGCTCGTTTACAACCGGATAAAATTCATTGTTCATTGTCATGTAGGAACTTCCAATGCTGATTGGTTTGGAGATGGAAAAATTAAACAAATACCCTAACCAAACCAAACCAGTTATTAGGGTAATTATCAATATTCCAATTAAAGGTTTTAACCAAAAACCATATTTTTTTAACATAAATAATACTCACACTTTTTTATTAACAGGTAATTGTCACTTCATATTATATAACGATAAAAGAAGTAAATGTGCGACTTTAAATGTGACATTTGTCATATATTAAAATCCACAATCTGTGACATTTGGCACTGTGTAAGCGCTTAATAAAATGATAAATTATCTGTGTAAGTTAATGAGAGGAGCAACAGGCATGAAGTATTTAATCATGGTTTCTCATGGTCGATTTGCTGAAGGAGTTAAGACATCTTTGGAAATGTTTGCTGGGGATGCAAATGACCGGGTTTTCGCCTTATGTTTACATAACGGAAAGTCAGCCGATGACTTTAAGAAAGAGGTTGAAGCATTCCTTGATAAGCAAAACTTTAATGACAATGATGAATTTGTTGTTTTAGCAGATATTATCGGTGGTAGTCCTTTAACTACTTTCCTAAATGTCTTTTCAGAGCGCGGATATATGGATAGAGCCGTAGTTCTTGGAGGAATGAACTTCACTATGGCTTTAACGGCAACAGTATCTTTGGACGCAATGGATAAAGATGCTATTGCAAAGCAAGCGTTGAGTGAAGCCAAAACTGCTATTCAACAATATCAACTACCATCTAATGATGCTAGTGACGATGATGATGATATTTAATTTTTAGGAGGAAAAAATTATGTCAGTCACACTTGTAAGAATTGATGATCGTATGATTCACGGTTTAATTACTACCCGTTGGGCAAAGGAAGTTCCATGTGATGGGATTATTGCTGTAAATGATAAAGCTCATGACAACCCAGTTTTGAGAGAAGCTTATAAATCAGCAGCTGAAGGTCAAGGTAAGAAATGTTTCGTTTGGACAATGGACCACTTTAACAAGGTTAAGGATAAGGTTCTTGCTTCTAACACTCGTTACTTCTTGATTACTAAGAATCCACTTGATATGAAGACTATCTTAGTTGATTGGGGATTTGTTCCAAGTGATGTTAAAGAAGTAGTTGTTGGACCAGGTAATGATCGTCCAGGTTCAATTAAGTTAGGTGATAACCAATCATTTACTAAAGAAGAAGGAGCAGCTTTTGAAGCTATGTCTGAAAAGGGCTACAAGATTCACTTTGCTCTTCTCCCAGATAAACAAATTGGTTACTGGGATAAATATAAAGGTAAGTTTGGTTATTAAGGAATAGTTTTTTGAGATAAAAAAGAGGGAGAAAAAATGAGTATTAGTTGGTTACAAGCTGGCCTGTTAGGTCTGTTTGCTTGTCTATGTTCCAACTCATGTATGGCCGGTCAGGCCGTGGGTAACTACACCATTGGTCGTCCATTAGTTGGTGGTCTTATTTGTGGTCTTATTTTAGGTAATGTTCCTTTGGGAATTGCTTGTGGTGTTGCTACACAACTTGTATATATTGCTTTGGTAACTCCTGGTGGTACTGTAGCAGCCGATGTTCGTGCTATTTCATACATCGGTATTCCTTTAGCAATGGTTGCTATTAGTTCTCGTGGATTGAATCCATTCAGTACTGATGCTGCTAACATGGCTAAATCACTTGGTACTTTAGTAGGTACTGTTGGTTCAGTTTTGTTCTACGCTGTTGCTTTCATGAACTTGATTTGGCAAGCATTTGGTTGGAAAGACATTGAAAAGAATAAGTTAAATAGACTTTATGGTGTTAACTTTGGTTGGCCATGGATTTCACACCTTTGCTTCTCATTTATTCCAACAGTTTTGATGACTCACTTTGGTGCTCAAGCTGTTACTGCTTTGCGTAACGCTTTACCAATGGATGGTGTTCCAATGAAGACCTTGTTCACTGTTGGTGCTATGCTTCCATGTGTTGGTATTGCTATTTTGCTTCGTCAAATTGTTAATACAAGCGTTGACTTCATTCCATTCTTAGTTGGCTTCACTTTGGCAGCTTCATTACACTTGAATTTGGTTTCAATTACTGTTGTTTCATTGTTATTCGCTATGATTTTCTACGAAGTAGAAATGGCACAAGGTAGCAACAATAATAGTGGCTCTACTGCCGCTGCATCTGCAAGCGATGACGATGAAGAAGAGGAGGATATCTAACAATGGCTGACAATGAAAAGAAAATTAGTCGCAAGACCTTAAATAAATCATTTAACCTTTGGTTCTGGGGTGCCTTAACTTGTTTCTCACAAGAACACATGCAGACCTTTGGTTACTTATCATCAATGCTTCCAATTATTAAGGAATTGTATCCTGATAAGAATGAACAACAAGAAAAAATTCATGCATATACTGCATTCTTTAACACCAACCCAATGTTAGGTTCAGTTATTATTGGTACTACTGCTTCAATGGAAGAAGCTCGTGCAAATAATAAAGGTATTGACGGTGAAACTATCAATGATATGCGTGCTGGTTTGATGGGACCTATCGCTGGTATCGGTGACTCATTGATCGATGGTACTTTAATTCCTATCTTACTTGGTATTGCTTTAGGTATGTCACAAAATGGTTCACCAGTTGGTGCAATCTTCTACATCATTGTTTGGGATCTTCTGGCATACTTTGGTCAAAAATTCCTGTACTTCCGTGGTTATAAATTAGGTGATAAAGCCGTAGCGATGCTTGTTGGTAAACAAGGTAAAGCTATTCGTCACGCTATTTCAATCGTCGGTGGTATGGTAGTTGGTGGTGTTTTGGCAAGTTGGGTTTCAGTAACTACATCACTTCAATTAAAAGATTCTACTGGTAAGGTCTTCTTGAACTTACAAAAGCAGTTAGATAGTATTTATCCAGGATTATTGACTGTTATTGTAACTTTACTTTGCTGGTGGTTGATGGCTAAACGTCATGTTTCAGCTATTTGGACTATGATTATTTTAATCGTTGTTGCACTTCTCGGTGTATTAGTAGGCTTCTTCAACCCAGGTTTGAAGTACTAATTTTTAGAAGGGAATTTTTTAAATGACAATCGCTGAAATGGGAAAAGGCTATAAGAACGAAGTTGAATACCAAAAACACATGTTGCGTAACTTAGGATATTGGTTTCAATTGTTTCTTACAATAAGTGCAATTGGATTGGTACTTATCTATTACTTCCATCAAAGTACCATTTGGCTCTTTGTCATTGGTATTATCTTAATGATAATTGGTGTATTCGGAATGCTGACTTTTGGCTATGCTTCCTGGCGTGGTCGGCGAAATGTAACACTGCTTATTGAAGATTATGAAAAGAAAATTTCCGAAATAAAGAAGATTAATAAAAATGCTTCTGAGACTGAAAGAATCAGTTTTAAATAGAAAATGAATCCTTCCCCTAGATTAATTTCAGTTAATTAAAAAATTTTTAGGTAAGAAATTAAGACTATTGTCTTGGTTTCTTACTTTTTTATATGGTTTTATAAAAATGTTGTAATATATAAGTATGACTGAATATGAAAACGATTAAATACCGAAAGGTGACATTATGAAATTCAATAAAAAGATTGTAATGGTTTCAGCAGCCGCTTTAATGATGGTGGCACCAGTTTTTCCAATTGGACAAAATTTAGCAACCACTGTTAATGCTGCAGATAAACAAGCTGAAGATGGGCAATTAAGTGTTGCTAAATCTTATATCTACAATAATAAAGGGATGCGCACTACTTATAAGGGCAAATCTTCTCTTAAATATGGCAGTCGCGTAGATTATTTAGGCAAAGTTTCTGATTATAACGGCAAGAATAAATACTACTTTAAAGATAATCAAGGCTATAAAAAGTTTGCTTCTTACAAGATTATTAAGGGTAAAGCATACTTCCAAATTGGCAAGAATGCTTATGTTCGTGTAGTAAATGCTTTTGAAGTCAACGGCCGTCCTCTTTATGTTAAAAATATGAGTGTTGTCGTTGGAAGTAAGAATGCATCAAAGAATGGTCAATATGCTTTTGACGCAGATAATAATGTGATTAAAGGCGTTTACTTTAAGCCAGGTCAAAGATTAACTATTGATGCACAAGAATACGTTACTAACGGTAACCATATTGACACTATTTACCGCGTTAAGGGCACCAATCAATTTGTTTACGCTAAAGATTTAAAGACAAACGTAAAACAAAGATTAGAAAATATAACTGATTTGACTCATGTGATATTCAATACTTCTGGTAAAGTTTACACCGGTGCTGGTGAACTAAAGACCAAGGTTGCCAATACTACTACTCGAATCGACTACAGAAAAGGTGAGGCAATTACTGTAGATCGTTTGATTTACTTATGGGTACCTAGTGAAAATAAGGCAGAATTATTCTATCGTTTAAGAAGTGCTTATGTTCAAACAGGCTCTGACTATAGTGCAACTGATGATGCTGGCTATGTAAAGGCTAGTGATGTTGATTACAATTACGGTCCACAAATGGTCGATCCAGCAAATACAGCCTCAGAAGCAGAAGCTGGTAAGGCTGTTGCAACTAGTTCAGATAAGGCAGAACTCCAAAAATTAATTGATGATAACGTATTGAGTTCTAACGTGTACAAGTTAAGTTCATTTAGCAAGCAATGGAATTATGCCGGTGCTTTACAGAACGCTAGGGAAGTTAACGACTCTAAGACTGCCACAATTAATGTAGTTAACCAAGCTGTATGGGAACTTACCCAAGCTCAAAAGAATTTAAGTGGTGAAAAAGTTAAGGTTGCTAACTTAGGATGGATCGATAACGCAACTGCGGCTAAGATTTCAAGTGCTGCTTCAAATGCTTACCCTCAAACTAGCAAGGCATATTATTCTATTAGCATGGTAAACCACAATACTATTCTTCGTTTGAGAGAATATGCTCGTGAAAGTAGCGGTTCAATAAGTAATCGAATTATTTCAACTAAAGAACTTGATATTAATGATTTTGTTACTGTAACTGATCCAAATCCAACTGAAAAGTCAGGCTATCAAAGCTCACTTTCTGAAAAGAATTTAGCTAATAACCCAACTCTGAAGAAATACGCAGATTTAATTGATTACAATGAGTTAACTACTAACTTGATTGCAAAAACTAATACACCAATTTACACTAATAGCTACAAGAATACTTATGCTAATGTAAGTAAAGGCAATGTTAAGTTAACTAGAACTAGTCAAATTATTAAAAAGGGTAATAATATTGGCTACAAGGTTGGACCAATTGTTAAAGTTAACGGCCAATATTACGCAATGGTTCGTACTAAGAAGCGTTACTTCTATGTAAGAGCTGATGCAATTAGTCGTGAAAACTTCACCAAAGAAGCAGCTTACAAGAAGTATAGCCAAATGATTGCTGATGCTGAAAAGAACAGTTCTCGTGGTGGCTGCATGGTTGAGGCTATCCATAATACGGTAACTTATGAAAGAAACACTTATGGTGAACTTTCTAGCAAGGGTCAACCATTTAAAGTTATGACAGGTAAGCCAATATACTACTTAAGTGATCCACATGTAATGAAATACAATGGTGAATGGTACTTCATTAGTGGTTACCCAACTTATAGCGGCACAACTTATATTGCAAAGACTGTTAAGCTTTCTGCAAATAATTAATAAGAATAAAAAAATAATCTGGGATAAAAAATAATTTTCCCAGATTTTTTGTATATAATGTTAAAAATTAAAGAAGGATTGCGTAAACGGGATTTCTATGAAAGGAGACATCGTGAGTAAGATCGACCAATATATCGCTAAAAGAAGTCAACAAAGTGCTAAATTTGCTCAAGAATATCAAGAAGAAAATCAACAATTACAGGTTGCAATTGAAGTTCGTAATCTTCATGACAATTAGGTATTCAAATTTGAACATTATTGCTTATTAATCACACATGTAATGCTGAAAATTATAAAAGTTTAAATAGCATTTAATTCATGCTATAATTTTATATATGAAAAGAAGCCAACGAGTTGCGGTCGTTGACTTCAAACGTAGTTTTAGATAACTGTTTGGTTTAGCTAATCTTTTTGATTAGCTTTTTTTGTTATTGCGTACGCTTTAGCTAAACTAATAACTAATTTGCCCAAAGCACCTAAGACGATGCTTATCGCAATAGCTCCACCAATCATGGAAAGCTAAACCTCCAGTTTATCCAATTTTGCATAACTGTCACCTCCGTAGCTTTAGAATGTTTGAAGGGTGCTTAGTTATGCTAAAACTACTAAATATAAATGTTTGCAAATCATTTATATCTTTAAAAAGTATATCATTTAATTAAAACTTTGCTAGATACAAAAAACTGTTCTCTTTTCTTTGGAGAACAGTTTTTGTTTGCAATTAATTATTAATTTGCAAGATGGTTAGTTAAATTGAAATTACCTTTAAATTCATCAGTAGTGCTTTCTTGATCCATGCCGTATTCAGCATCGTCGCCCCAATAAATATATTGAGCATTCTTGCCTTTAGTACCAGCAATTCTGAAGTAGAGGGCAGCACTGTCACCTTTACCAGTAACCTTAGTGGCATCTACTTTTACTTTTTGACCAATTTTAAGCAATTTACTTGTTGATTTAAGTTTATTATTTAAAACGTGGATCTTGTTCAAGATAGTAGCTGTAGTTGTGCCTGAAGCTTGGTAGAGAGTGTTACCGTTAACAAAACCAACATTTGCGGCAGAAATATAAGCACCCTTGCCAAGAGAATAATATGGCTTGCCTTTAATTGTGGTTACAGTCAAGCTTCGCTTTTTAGATTCGCTAAGATTTGAGAAGTAGTAGTATTTATCACTCTTAGTTGTTGCATGTGTCTTGGCTGCCGTCTTAACTAGCATGTATTTAGGAATAAGGGTAAGACCGTTGTAGCTAGTGCGAGAACCGTTTTTATCATAAACGCGTGAATTTGCACTTAAGATCAAAACGTTTTGACCATCCATTGAACTAACATTTAAAGACTTAATGTAGCGCTTTTTACCGATATTAATGTAAGAAGCTGTCGTGTAGTGATAGTTTTTAGAAGTTTTGCTGTCAATTTTGCTTCCTTGAATAAGTACTGGATTGCCATAATATTTAAAAGTTTGGCCGGCTTTAACTGTAGCAGCAGCTTTCCATTTTTTACCATTGATAGTTTGAGTTGTAGTAGCAGCTTTCCATTTTTTACCATTGATAGTTTGAGTTGTAGTAGCAGCATTGCCTTTACTGTTGAAAACTTGAATAGTACCGTTAAATGATTTTTTAAGTACAACTTTTTGTTTTAATGATTGAGTAGCTGCTTGAACTGTATGAGTAGGTTGATTGATAAGAAAGGCTGCTGGCACAGTGCTGATTAATGCAGCCGCTGCAATAGCCATTAATTTTTTATTCTTCATAATAATCTCCTTATATCACAAACTATTATAAATAGATTTTAGCACTTAGTGATTCGCTATTCCTCTATTAGGCTTAAGTTCGCAGTCACAATTTTACGATTAATTTTCGTTAGCTCTTCATAGCTCAATTTATCGGGATGAGTGAACCAATAAATATAGGTCTGAATAATGCCGACAGCTAGGAATTCTAGGACAACCTGATCTTGAGCACTAGCTTTGTGATGCAAACTTTCAATTAATGCATTGCTAACTAGCTTTTGCAGTTTAGTGATTAATTCATGGTGAAATTCATTGATACAAAGGTAGCGAAAACCCGTAAAATTACTTTTTAGAATTTTGTCAAAAGTATCGAGAAGAGTATTAGCGGTAGATTTGCTATTTTCTAAGGCATTGACTACTTGCAAATAAAGCTGGTCTTGATAATCAACAAATATGTCAGTGACCTTGTCATAATGAACATAGAAAGTTCGTCTGCTGACGCCGGCCTTTTTGCATAGGGATGTAACCGTGATTTGATTAATTGAATTAGTTTGAAGTAAAGAAAATAAAGCTTGGCGAAGGGCAAGTTCTGTATTTTTTCTGCGTTGATCCACTTTTTGCACACTATCCTTAAAAATGTGATTAAACTAGTTTTTCTTTAGTTTACACTATCTTCAACGAAATATTGAAGGAGAAACAAAATGTGGAATTTTTTAGATAGTATTTTCGCCACTTATCATGATACAGGATATACTTTGCAGCAATTTATGTATTCTTTTAGTCCGCAGAATCCCAAGTTTACATTAACTTTAATAATTGCTGGCTTAACTTTTTTAATTGGTTTTATTGAATACGTTTATAGTTTTATTTTATTTAAGCGAGAAGGTAGCTCGCCGTTTAACATTTTGATGCACAGCTACTATTTTGCAATTGATTCAATGGGGATCTTTGTTTTTGCAACCGTATCTCATGCGACACATGGCTTTTGGCTCTTTACAGCTGCATCATGTGCCGAAGTTGTTTGGACTCTTTTTGAAATTTATAGCTTAATCAAAGTGGTGACTGATGAAAGAGAAGATATCTGGGGCAGTGATGTCACAGCTAAAGAGGCTGCATGGAAAGTTATTGGCTGGGTTGTTGTTATGGTGCCAACTGTTAACTTGTTCCGTGTCTTCTTGAATGATCCAGCTATGTTCAAGTGGTATATTTTCACCAATGTATTAATGGCAATTATGCCAGGACTTTATTGGGAAAAACGAGGTACGCAAATTGGTGCTTCTTGGGGATTATCGATTGTTATTTTGATAGGAACCATAAACTCATTCTTACCTGATAACATGTGGTCATTAGCTAGTCCGTATTTTTCAATGGCAAACAATCCATGGTTTTATGTTTTAGGCATCGTTGCAATTTTCTTTGCTTGTCGCAATTTATGGATTATGAAAAAGTTGCCTGCTAAACCTAAGATTTTGCCTAATGGTAAAAGATCTATTTGGTAGACTTAAGATGACTGTTTGGTTAGCTAATCCTTGTGATTAGCTTTTTTGTTAATAATTATATGGTGAAAAATAAAGCATAGTTAAAACTTATAAAGGTATTAACTAGTACTAAAGTAAGCGGTATCATAAAATTAGACATTGGTTAGGAGGTTTATAAAATGCATATTAAGCCTAAATATCAAGCTGATTATGATGTAGTTGTTATAGGATTTGGTGCTGCTGGTGCGAGTGCAGCTAGATTCGCTGCAGATCATAAGCAATCGGTTCTGTTAGTTGATGTTGCCCCTTATGGTCATGAAGGCGGAAACACTAGATATTGTGGTCAAATTGTTGGTACCAGTGACAATTTTGATGAAATGAAGAAGTATTATAAGGCTCTTACATATCCAATGGATCTCTCTGACAAGATGATTGATACCTATGTTCAAGGTATGGTGGACATGCCTAAATACTTTAAAAAATATTTATGTGAGCCAGTTAGTTTTAAGAAGTACGCTGCTAAAAACAATATTTTGCAAAAAATACTTTATGAGTATCCAGAATTTCCAGGAGTTAAAAGCTATGATTTCACTATGGTAACTCCTAAAACTTTTAATTCGGCTTTATGGAAACTTCTTCGTCAAAAAATTATTGAAAGAAGCAAATACATTGATGTCTGGTTAAATTCTCGTGCTAGTCATTTAATCCAAGATGAGAATGAAACAGTAATCGGCGTTCAAATTAAACGTAATGGTAAAAAAGTAAATGTTCATGCTAGAAAAGGTGTGGTATTAAGCTGTGGTGGATTTGAGAATAATAAGGAAATGATCCAAAACTACTTAGGAGCAGAAAAATTATTGCCAGTCGGCTCAATGTACAACCGTGGTGATGGAATTGCTCTAGCACAAGAAGCTGGTGCTAAGTTGTGGCACATGTGGAACTATGAGTCTAGTGGTTTTACAGGTGGGGCTGGTTTAATTTTCGCAGAGCCTGAAGGTGAACGTGGACATGTTAACTATGCTTGGTTTGATCCACGTATGGTTCTACTATTACAGTTGGTGATGATGGTAGAAGATACTTTAACGAAAATGAACAAAATCGTCATGGTCATATTTATACTCATGGTCAATGGCGTACTTCGTATGTATGCAGTCATCCTTACATGATTTTTGATGAAACTAAACGCAAAGAATTAAGTAAAGAAAATGTCCCAGTAGACGACCTTGAACAAAGAATGATTAAAGCTGATACTTTATCTGAACTTGCAGAAAAAATCAAAGTACCAGCTAAAAATCTTGAACAGACAGTTAAAGATTTTAATTTCTTTGCTAATAATAAACATGATTATGAATATCACCGTGATCCTGAGAGTATGCGTGCCTTTGATGATGGTCCATATTATGCCTTGGCTATGGCACATGTTGTTTTAAATACACAAGGCGGTCCTAAACGTAATGAACATGCAGAAATTTTAGATTCACATGATAAGCCAATTCCACATTTATATGGTGCAGGAGAATTAGGTGGTATTTGTGCTAATCAGTATCAAGGTGGTATGAATATTGCTGAATGCTTAATTTGGGGTAAAATTGCTGGCGATCAAGTATCTACTAATAAAAATAATGAAGATAAAGATGCAACCCAAGAATTTAACGGAATCAATGATTTAGTAAATGGAGAACGAGAGGATATTACTGTAGGCCCTAATCAATATTTAGGTTCTTCAGAGAACGGCATGGGTGGAAGAGTAACAACTCATGTCACCTATAAGAATAATAAGATTCAAAATGTTGAGATTGTTGAAAATCATGAAAGCGAAGATATTGCTAAAAAAGCCTTAAAAGTTATTCCTAAAGAAATTATGGATGCTAACTCTACTGATGTTGATGTTGTTAGTGGGGCAACGATGACTTCTAAAGCAATTGAAGAAGCTGTAAACAAAGCAATTAATACTAAAAAGAAGTAAATATTCTCTTATTGTGCTTTTAGATTTCAATTAATAACTAAAAAAGATATTAGCCTTCACAAAGCTAATATCTTTTTTGCTTTAATCATGTAAATAATTGGGATCAATAAATTGATTAATGATGTAATTTACCTTCTTTGAATTATCGTACTTGCGAATAATCTTTAAGAAGTCTTGCGTAGTTGCCTGCTTCAAGTAGTAGGTTTGATAGTATTCATGCAATGCATTAAAGAATTTGGTTTTGCCCATAGCAACCATCAATAAAGCAGGGAATGAGCTACCACCTTCATATGCCATATCGGAAGTATCGATACCTTTTGGTGGATTGTTAACAGGACGGTTAATGTAATAACCCTTCTGCTTTTTATTTATAAATCTGTCTGTCATTTGTTCAACAATCTTGTTAGCTATTTTTACAGATTTACGGCCATAAAATTTATTATGTGTGAGTTTTGCACAATAAGCTTTACTCTTAGTGTAGGTTAAATCGTAAACTCCATTTTCAAGGAAGTTAGTAAGACCTTCATCAAGCCATGGTTCCATATATTCATCGCTGCCTACTGTACCATAGAACCATTGGTGACCAACTTCGTGAGAAACATCTTCAGTTAATTCACTATATTTTCCCAATGCAATAGTGGCTGATGCTGATTTCTTTTGGGACTTGTTCTTTTGCACAAAACCACTGGCATCGATCATAACTAAACCTGGATATTCCATTCCGCCAGTATCTTTGCCAAGGAGGCCTTCAGTCATGTCGATTTCTTTATATGGATATTTGCCTATCTTTTTAGTGAAAATATTAAAGCTGTCTTTTGCAGTCATTAAAGCAAGTTTGTTATACTGCTTGCTGTTTTTGCCCGCAAAATAGTAGTTGTTAATTCTTACACCATTTGCATAAGTGTGGTCAACTTTGAACTTATTAGAAGCAACAATGGCAACTTCGCGCATATTTTCTGCATCAATTGTGGTCTTACCATTTTTAGTTGTGTTTTGACCAGATGCAGCAACCTTGTAACTTTTTGGTGCAAAGAAACTAACGTGGAAATTGCTGATAGCACTATTACGGTTTTCACCAGCATCATAATATGGATGATAATTCCATTTTCCGTTGCGATAATCGCTTAAATATGGGAAACAAAATGACAAATTATAAACTTTGCCGCCATTAATTGGTTGATAGCCGAAACGATCTTGTCTTTTAGGCACGCTAGTAACCACATTGACAGTTAAATCGGTAGACTCGCCAGCACCTAGAGTTTTATTAACGAATAAATTGCTCTTGTCTTTACCTGAAGTATAAGAAAGATTTTCACCATTGGATGAAATACTTTTAACTGTAGTTGACACATTCTTAGCAATCTTAAAATGCTTGTGATCGTATTTTAAAACGCCACTAGCAATATTTCTGACCAGCAAATTTTTAACAGGTTCAGTGCCATTGTTAACTACGTGCATGGTCACTTTTTCTGTTAATTGATTTTTGCGCGTATTTAATCTTACAGTCATGTCGTAATTAGTTGCCTTGATTGTAGGATCAGAGGCAGCTTGTACGTGTGAGTTAAAACTAAATAAAGCCGCAACTGTTATCGCAGTTGATAGCAAGAGTTTTGTTTTTCTTTTCATATTATCCCTCCAAAAATTAATTTAATTATTGAGGATCATGATCATAAAGTCAAACGAATTTTGCTCAATTTAATTGGGTAAAGGATTATAATTTACTTATACATTGAAAGTAAATTATAAAGAAAGAAGATATAAATATGGTTGAAAGTATCACGCCTAAGTTGATTTATCGATTGAATGGGATGCACCACGTAGTAGCACAAGTTGGTGCAGTAAATGGCGATCACGTTTTTGCTTTGCAACTTCTTCACAGCGCTCATGATGTGCTGGTTTACAGAAAGCATGAAGGTTTGACTAAGAACATTGATTATACTGATCCTCACTTAGTCATGATGGGCTTTGGTCACACTCAAACTTGGGTCCCAGCTAATGACAAAGATGAATATTTCGTAGGAGCTAAGCCTAACTCAGGTAACTGGACTACACAAATTGCACGAGTAAAATATCCAAAACTTTTGGCAGAACGTTATACTTCAAATACGCAACTTCCACGTTTATCACACTTGAATCACGTAACTGATCTTCCATATGATGGTCAAAACCACTTGCACAGAGTTGAAGCTTCAGTTTCACCAAATGGCAAGTACTTGCTGATTGCTTCAATTTGGAACGATGGTTCAGGTCACTTTGGCTTATTTGATTTAAATGAAGTAAACCAAAAGTTGGATGAAAATGGTACTAAGAATACACCAATTACTGATTTGAATTGCTTGAGTGCCTTCCACATTAATAACTTTGATAATCCAAGTGTTGCTCCAGATGAAGAAACCCCAGCAATGATTGATTCAGTTCAAGGTTATGCTATCGATGATGACAAGAATATTTATATTTCTAACCAATTGTCACCGAAGATTGATCATACAACTGGTGAAGTAACCACTTGTTCACGCAAGATTGTTAAATTCCCATGGGGCGAAACTAACAGCGATAATTGGCAAGTAGCTATGGTTGATGGAATTGACTTGCCAGAACGCTATAGTGAAATGGAAAGTATCCATGTTGATGAATCTGGCGTCCTTTACTTAACTGTTGCTTACCACCAAAAGTACATCAAAGACGGTGAATACAAGCTTAGAACTTTAGAAAATCAAATTTTCCAAATTGATAATTTATAAAAAGAAGCCTAATGAAAAGAGAGCAGAATTAATTTTCTGTTCTCTTTTATTTTTTTGCAAAAATATATGCAATTTATATTCAAACGATATATAATAGTGGCAACGAAGAAAGGAGAGTAAAGTATGGCAGAAAAAACAACAGGTCTTTATGTCAGAATGAATCCGGAGAAAAAGGAAAAAGCAGAAGCGATTTTAAAGAAGCTAGGCTTAAATTCAGCTACTGCAATTAACATGTTCTATGATCAGATTATTCTGCATAATGGTATTCCTTTTAGAGTTGAGATTCCAAATGCTTGGGATAATTTGGACTATATGAATAAGTATGAATATACGAAGCTGCTCGACGAGCGTCTTAACACGCTGAGCGGAAGGAAGATTTACTAGGAGACATAGCCAAGAGGCTAGATGAAAATAAGAAAGACAAATAAGTTTTGAGGTAAAAAATGATGCTAAAAATTATTTTAGGGATAGTTGCTGTTTTAGTTATTGTTTATATTTGTTGTGGCTTTAGAATCGTGCCACAAAATAATGAAGGCTTGATTGAAACTTTAGGTAAATATTCTAAGACTGTTAAAGCTGGATTTATCTTTGTTTGGCCACTTTTCCAAAGAATTCGTAAGGTTCCACTTGCTCTTCAACCACTTGAAATTTCCAAGTACTCAATCATTACTAAAGATAATGCAGAGATTACTACTAGTTTGACTTTGAACTACTTGGTAACTGATTCATACCGTTACTTCTACAACAACACTGACTCAGTAGAATCAATGGTGCAATTGATCCGTGGTCATTTGCGTGACATCATTGGTCGAATGGACTTGAACTCAGCACTTGGCTCCACTAAGGAAATCAATGACCAATTGTTTACTGCCACTGGCGATTTGACTGATATCTACGGTATTAAAGTAGTTCGTGTTAACGTCGATGAACTTTTGCCAAGTCCTGAAATTCAACGTGCGATGGACAAGCAACTTACTGCTGACCGTGAAAAGACTGCCGCAATTGCTAAGGCTGAAGGTGAAGCTCGTACAATTGAAATGACGACTAAAGCTAAAAACGATGCTTTGGTAGCCACTGCTAAAGCCAACGCAGAAGCTGTAAAGACGCAAGCTGATGCGGATGCTTACCGTGTTCAAAAGATGCAAGAAGCATTGTCCAAGGCTGGCGAAGGTTACTTCAGAAATCAGAGTTTGGATAGCTTTAACCAATTGGCACAAGGTCCGAACAACTTGGTAGTCGTTGATAAAGACGATATGACCAATCTTGGCAAGATCCCAGCAGCTAAGAAAGTTTGGGACGAGAGTGGAAAATAAAATAAGTTGATGCGAAAGCGGTGAAGTGGGACCTAAAAAGTAGACATTTTAAAACATAGGATTAATAGAGGCTTGATTCCGATATTCTTTCGGAGTTAAGCCTTTTAATCTGCTCTTTATCCTTTCTTCGTTATAGTATTTGATATATTCCTCTATAGCTTGAGC
>NZ_CABUIW010000036.1 GCF_902491705.1 uncultured Lactobacillus sp.
TTGTTCTTTATTAAATTTAGTCATAATAAAAGACCCAAAAGTGTCTAACTTTTGGGTCTCACTTCAAAAATTATTTCTTTTAGCATTTCATTAATATTTATTGCATGGTTATGTACTTATATTTTCTTGCTGAAGAATGTAAATAATAATCATTTTGTAATTAGTTTTATATTTTGGATATTAAGTATTTGGTTAATTTTATTAGGTGTATATATAAGCATGCTGGGACTAGTTTGGGCAACAAAACATTATGACAAAGATGTTGAATATTATGCGCAAGCTTTTGCAGATGTTTTTAGAAAACCACAATTATCACTTACTGCATTGACCTTTTGGTTAATAATCTATTTAATTGGCATTCGCAATCCGATTCTTTTACTTCTGTTTTTACCAGGACTATTGATTATGGTTGAAACTGGAATTTATAAGAAATTAAAGGAAAGAAAAGCAGAATTAAGTAAGAAAGCGTAACTTTATGATTAAATTTCCTGAAAATTTTGCATGGGGTGCGGCAACTTCGGGTCCGCAGTCCGAGGGATGCTTTAAGAAAAAGCATCAAAATGTCTTTGACTACTGGTACTCAATCGACCCCAAAGCATTTTATGATGGTGTAGGACCTGATACTGCATCTAACTTTTATAATGATTACAAGTCAGATTTGAAATTAATGCGTGAAGCAGGGATTAAAAATCTTAGAACTTCAATTCAATGGTCACGTTTAATTGATGACTTTGAAGAAGCAACAGTAGATCAAGATGGTCTCGACTTTTACAACAATGTGATTGATGAAATGATCAAAGATGGTATTACCCCATATATCAATCTTTGTCACTTCGATATGCCAATTGAATTGCAAAAGAAATATGGCGGTTTTGAATCAAAGCATGTGACAGATCTTTACGCTAAATTTGCAGATAAGTGCTTTGAATTGTTTGGCGATCGAGTACATCATTGGTTTACCTTTAATGAACCTAAGGTAATCTTGGATGGCGGTTACTTATACAAGTTCCACTATCCACTAAAAGTTGATGGTCCATTAGCAGTTCAAGTTGCTTACAATATCAACTTAGCTTCAGCTAAAGCAATTAAGAAATTCCATGAGCGGTTTACAGATGGTCAAAATAAGATTGGAATTATTTTAAACTTAACTCCTGCATATCCCGCTTCAAACAAAGAAGGTGATTTACAAGCTGCTCATTTTGCTAACCTTTGGGACAATAACATGTTCCTTGATCCAGCTATCTTGGGACATTATCCAAAGGATTTAGTTAAAATTCTAAAAGATGCTGGTGTACTTTGGGACTCTACTCCTGAAGAACTTCAATTAATCAAGGAAAACACAATCGATGAATTAGGTGTTAACTTCTACCATCCAGAACGTGTACAAGCTCCACAAATCTCTCCTAAGAGTTTGCAAGACTGGATGCCTGATATTTACTTTGATAATTATGAAATGCCTAATCGCGTAATGAATGTCGATAAAGGCTGGGAGATTTATCCTAAGACCTTGTACGATATTGCTATTAATATTCGTGATAATTATAAGAATATCGATTGGTTTGTTTCCGAAAATGGTATGGGTGTATCACGTGAAGAGCGCTTTATCAAAGATGGCGTAGTTCAAGATGATTATCGAATCAAGTTTATTAAAGATCACTTACTTGAACTTCACAAAGGTATTGAAGAAGGCTCTAACTGCCATGGCTACTTCGTCTGGACCGGAATCGATTGCTGGTCTTGGATGAATGCCTACCGTAATCGTTATGGTTTAATTCGTGATAATATTCATACTCAAATCAAAACAATAAAGAAGTCAGGGCATTGGTATCGCAAGCTTAGCGACAATAATGGCTTTGACGAATAAAACAATTTAATACAACTTAATAGTATTTTCTCTCCCCTATCTAAATGAAAAGAACGCTAGATTAATTAATCTAACGTTCTTTTTTTGTGATTGATTCACGTTTATTAAATTGACTGTGGCAAGTAATAGTTAATGGAATGGAAATTTTTTCTGTGATCAGGTCTTTGGCTAACCGAATCGCCGTTTTACCCATTTCTTCAGTATCCATATAGACACTGGAAAGAGTAGGGGATAGGAATCTAGTGAGTTCTACATCGTCGAAACTTGCAACTGAGATATCATTTGGAATATTGACTCCAGCATCATTGAAAGCTTTATATACGCCTAGCGCCATTGGATCGCTACCTACTACAACAGCGGTTGGCCTATCTTTTAATTGTAATAATTGATTTGCAGCCTTAAGTGCGTCGTCAGCCGACCAATTAGCAATAAAGGTATGACAGTATTTATCTAAATTGTGCATTTTCATCCAAGAAATATAACCATTTTCACGGAGGTCATTTTTCTGTAAAGCCACTTTACCATCTAGATTAATAACTGATGATTTACCACCGATATAGGCGATGTTTCTGTGACCCATATCATAGAGCGTATCTAGAATGTGAGATGTAATCTCTACGAAGTCATTGTGGACGATATTACAACCATAGATGTTGGTGTTTACGTCTACAAAAATAACATTAGGATTAATATTTTGGATTTGTTTGATGGCAGCTGGTGTCATTTCGCCTTCGATGATAACTGCACCATAATTAGCTAAATCATTCCAATTTTTGTCAGGATCTTCTAGTTTAAAAGGCTGTTCAATACGTAAATGCCACTTCTTTGCTTCTTCATTTATGCCTTTGTGCATGTTTAAGAAGTAGGGGTCATTAATTTCGCGTGTATTGCCGTAACGCATGACTAAGGCAACTGAAAGGGTGGAATCGGGTTGCTTAGGTCCACGTTTTTTATCAGATTTAGTGTAATTTAGTTTCTTTGCGATTTCAATTACGCGTCCGCGTGCAGCTTCATTGATATGAAAAGTAGGATCATTGTTTAAAATTCGTGAAACGCTAGCAGGAGATACACCCGCCATTTTTGCTATATCTCTAATACTTGCCATAAAGTCCTCCAATAGTACTAATTATTATTATACTATATACGGCAACTTAGTAGATAATGGTATGCACCAAAATAAAAAATACCAGTTGATCGGACTGGTATTTTGGGATAATAGAAAATAGATATAGTTAAAAAGATAGGGTTAATGTTTTATCTTAATTTATTTGTCTTCATAACCCTTTGGGTGACTCTTGTGCCACTTCCAAGCAGTAGCAATTACATCGTCAACATTTTCGTGCTTAGGCTTCCAACCTAAGATGGTTCTTGCCTTAGTTGAGTCAGCAACCAAAGAGTCAGGGTCACCGCCACGACGTGGTCCCATAGTGTAAGGGATGTCGATGCCGGTAACCTTCTTAGCACTTTCCAAAATTTCAAGGTTAGAGTAACCATGAGCTGTACCTAAGTTGAAGACATCGGATTTATTAGTCTTCATCATGTGCTTCAAAGCTAAGATGTGAGCGTCGATTAAGTCTTCAACTTGTACGTAGTCACGAACGTTGGTACCGTCTTTAGTGTTGTAGTCATCACCGAAGATAGTAAACTTACCGTCACCAGAAAGTGCACTCTTTAAAATATTTGGAATCAAGTGAGTTTCTGGAGCATGGTCTTCACCGATCTTGCCGTCACTTGAAGCACCAGCAACGTTGAAGTAGCGAAGAGCAGTGTACTTAATGCCATCAGCCTTGTCAGCCCAAGCCATGATCTTTTCCATCATCATCTTGGTTTCACCGTATGGGTTGATTGGGTTAAGTGGGGTGTCTTCTGTAATTGGCAACTTCTTAGGGATGCCGTATGTGGCAGCTGAACTTGAGAAGACTAAGTACTTAGTACCAGCATCGTTCATTGCTTTCAAAAGTGAAATCATACCAGCAACGTTGTTGTCGTAGTACTTAAGTGGTTTCTTAACTGATTCAGGTACTAATGAGTATGCTGCAAAGTGCATTACTGCATCGATTTTTTCATCACGCAAAATCTTTGAAACTAAGAAGGTATCTTCGATATCACCTTGGTAAAACTTTGCTTTAGGATCAACAGCTTTTCTGTGACCAGTATATAGACTGTCTAAGACAACTACGTCGTTGCCTTCTTTAACTAATTCACGAACGGCATGTGAGCCAATGTAGCCCGCACCACCGATAACTAAAACTTTCATGTTTTCTCCTTTTTAATGGTTATTAGCCTTTACTGAATTCAATTATATTATAGCACAATAAATTTAGTAAATAATTTACTAAATATAAATAAATTATTTAAAACATTAATTTATTTGGAATGAAAACTCATGGTCTTGCTCAGGATCAATTCTGTATTGCTTTTCTACATCAGCGCCCCAGCTGTCAATACCGCCCACGCCGCGAACAGCTCCAGCAATTACTAATACTGTTCTTCGAGCTAGTGGCAATTCTTCAATATGAGTTGCATTTTCTAATTCTTCTGCAGTATAGGGTAAACAACTGAAGTTAAATGGTGATTGCTTTTGACTAATTTTCAAATTAAAATCTTCACCATCTTGATCGGCATTGTTTAAAGTGGTCGAGCGAAAAATATTTAGCATTTTAGTCTGCATGTGCATCCCATTTTCCTGAGGCACTAAATACTTAGTTACAGGCAATCCATCAATATAAAATTTTCCTTCTTGTGCACCAGCCATTCGGTCAGGATAAGTTTCACCAGATAATCCTGTGTAATCAAATCCTGTTGCAGCAGTCGGCATAATGAATCGCATTCCGATTACTGGTAATGGTGGTAAATCTTTTTTACCAAAATAATGCATAGTTACTATGATGTGACCAGCAACATTAACATTATAGGTTATTTTCACCTTAGTTGCAGGAGTAGTTAAGGTTTGATATTCAAAGGTAATTTGCACGTTTTGCGCTTCTTCATGATTACTGAATTGATTATTAATTGGGGCAATTGGCAATTCTTCAAAATCACGATCATTAACTTTTAAATGAATATCGGTGCACTTAGTAAACATGTCGGCTCCGAGCCATTGAGCAGCTTTTAAATTAAAGCCGTTGCCACGATCATTATCAGTAGTAGCACGCCAAAAAGTTGGAGTAGGGGTTCTGTACAACCATTCTTTTCCTTTAATTTTTAAAGATTCTAATCCACCTTTTTCATAACTGAAAATGTATTGGAAATCTTTGCCATTAATTCCTAAGGTTGCATCCCCATAAATGATATTCAAATTATTTGTGTAAGCCATAGTAGTATCTAACCTCCTGCATTGCGGGCTTTGGAGTGCGGTCTGCAAACATTAAGCCATCGCCAGAAAATTCATAGTCGGAATGACGATCATCAAAGTCGCCACCATAACGTAAAACTTCTTTTTTACTGATTGGATCATAGACAAACAAAGCTTGATCGATAAAGTCCCAGATAAAGCCGCCAACATACTGTGGGTATTGGTCAATTAGTTTGATGTAGCTGCCCATACCACCATCAGAATTACCCATATCATGCATGTATTCACATTCCATGAATGGTTTGGCAGGATTATTTTGGAGATATTCTTCTACTTGTTTAGGTGGCAAATACATACAGCTTTCGACATCTGAGATCCTATCTTTTAATTCAGGCTTATGAACGACACCTTCATAGTGAACTAGGCGAGAAGAGTCATGGTCTTTATAAAATTGCTGCATTGCGGCTATGTCCTCACCAGCATAAGATTCATTACCTAAAGACCAGAATAAAATTGAAGTATGATTTTTGAAGGTCTCATAGTTATTGCGGGCACGATCAATTACGGCTTCGCGCCATTCTGGTAAATCGCCTGGGACATTATATGTAGGACCGGTAGGGCCACTATATTGCCAAGTACCATGAGACTCAAGATTATTTTCGGCCATCATATAAATGCCATTTTGATCGCAAAGATAATACCATGGAATTTGATTTGGATAGTGGCATGTTCTGACAGCATTGATATTGTTTTCTTTAAAAGTTTGAATGTCGTCTTTCATGTTCTTGATGGTAATACTGCGGCCAGTTTTGGCATTCCATTCGTGACGGTTAACACCATTGATGATTAGGCGTTTACCATTTAAAAGGATAACTTTATTTTGATTAATTTCGATGCGTCTGAAGCCAAATTGATAAGGAACTAATTCGACTAATTGATCATTTGAATCATAAACTTCAATTAGAAGTTGGTATAAATATGGGTCGTGATTGTTCCAAAGATGAACATTTTTAAATTCTTCGTTGCTGATTTTGACCAGCTCTTGAATTGGCATTTCTTTTTCTAAAATAGTCTTGCCATCAACGTCTTTAACTAAAAGATGAAGGTGTCCATTTTGACCAGTGAAGTGCAGATTGGCGTTGAAAACTCCATCTTGATAGTTGTCACTGACAGTAGGCTTTAAGTCGAGATCTTGTAAATGAATTTTAGGGATGCCTAATAATTCTACTGAGCGAAAGATCCCAGAAAATCTGAACATATCTTGGTCTTCAAGCCAAGAAGCAGTGCTGTGCTTAAAAACTTCTACTGCCAAAACGTTATCTTTTTCTTTGATATATTTAGTTAAATCAAATTCGGATGGTGCAAAGCTGTCCTCAGCATAGCCAATGAAATGACCGTTTAAATAAACATACATTGCACGCTCTACACCTTCGAACAAGATATGAATATTTTTTCCATGTAAGCCTGGATTTAAATCAAATCGTTTAATATATGAGCCGATGGTATTGTCTCTTCCTTTACTAAAGGCACCGTCCTGTTTATCGTTATTAATCGTATACGCTGGACGACGAAAGATTTTACCTTCCCATGGATAAAGACTATTGATGTATTGATTTTGGGCATAGCCATTTAATTCAATTTCGCCAGGAACTGGAATGGTATCAAAAGATGATGAATCAAAATCAGTCTTATAAAAATCAATAGGACGACTTTGTGGATCTTTTGAAAAATGAAATTGCCATTTTCCATTTAGACTTTGTTTAAAGCTGCTACGATTATTTTGCCATTCGCGATAATTCTTAAAGTAGGGATGATCGCTATGTGCCGGCAGTTGATTAACCCTAAAGACTTTAGGATCATCAAGCCATTTGATATTTGCTTTCATGATTTTACCTAGTTTCTATTAAAAAAATTATTATTTAATCGCTTACATTGTAACACATTAATAAAATATTTACTCAATTAATAAATTATTTACTAATTTAAAAAGAATGTATCCGTGTATTTTATATAGATCTCATTATTATCTATAAAACTAATATTTATTGGAATTAAGTAAATATTTTGTATAATAAAGTTAAAAATATTTATAAATAGAAAAGACATATTATGACAACTATTAAAGAAATTGCGAAAGAATCGGGTTATTCATCCGCGACCGTTTCACGCTTATTGAATAATGATCCTAATTTATCTATTACGGCGGATACAAAAAATAAAATTTTAGAAATTGCTAATAAACTAGAGTATTGGAAAGATCATCAAGAAAAAAGAATTCGTCCTACAATTGCTTTATTGTATCGAGTAAATCATCAAGAACAATTGCAGGATGAATACTTTACTTCTCTGAAAGAAGCACTAATTTCTACTGTTGAACGAGAAGCTTTGCAAATGAAAACGTACTATGATATTGATGATTTAATTGCTCATGCTTCTTTATTTCAGGGTTTTATCGGTGTTGGTGCTGGTTCAATTGATAATGCAAAGTTAAAACAATTACATGAAGTTTTACCTAATGGTGTTTTTGTCGATACTAATCCTGCACCAGATTTATTTGATTCCATTCGTCCTAACTTAGCTTTAACAGTGAAAAATGCTATTGATTTATTCATTAAAAATGGATATCAAAAGATAGGCTTTATTGGTGGGCTAGGCATTAAACATGATCATATTCAAGAAAACGATATTCGAACTACAGTTTTTGCCGAATATATGAAAGCTAGAGGCAAAAAAGGCATAATGTTTGTCGATGGGCCTTTTGGCGTTGAGAATGGTTATAAACTTGGTAAAGAAGCTATTGCCAAATGTAAAGATAATTTTCCAGATGCTTTTTTGATTGCTTCAGATACATTGGCAGTTGGAGTACTGCAAGCCTTCAATGAAGAAAATATCAATGTTCCAAAAGATACTGCTATTTTAAGTATTAACAATAGTAGTGTAGTTAAGTATGTTTCACCACCGCTTTCTTCATACAACATTAATCAGCAAGAGATGATAGATATGGCGTTAACAATGCTAACTAACTTAATTATTAGTCCTAATCGCGCTCATATTGATATGTGTATGAATACTAATTTAGTAGTACGTAAGAGCTTTATTCCTAAAGACGAAGAAAATGTTAAGTAAATAATTCAGTAAAGAAAAAAATTTTTTTGGATTTTTCAAAGAGGAGAATGCTAATAGATAGCATTCTTTTTTTTATTACCTATTAGTAAATAATTTAGTAAATCTAAATAAATTATTTACTAAAGCGGAAAATAGGGTATATATTTATTGCTGTAAGCGATTACAAGATTTCTAAAATCTTGGGAGGAATGGAAATGAGTAAAATTCACAAGATATCGGGAAAGCAGCTGCTTTCCTATGCATCATTCACCTTTGGTAATTTAGGTCACTCGGCCTTTTACGGTGTAATGAGTACATATTTTATTATCTTTATTACTAGTGGAATGTTCAGTGGTCTGGACAAAACTGTCGCCGATAGATTGATAGGGCTGATTACTGGATTAATGGTTCTAATAAGAATTATTGAATTAGTTATTGATCCAATTATTGGTAATGTTGTTGATAATACTCATACAAG
The DNA here is from genome assembly GCF_902491705.1 of uncultured Lactobacillus sp. Taxonomy (GTDB): domain Bacteria; phylum Bacillota; class Bacilli; order Lactobacillales; family Lactobacillaceae; genus Lactobacillus. The sequence goes on from NZ_CABUIW010000036.1 coordinate 8,743, forward strand.
ATGGGGTAAATTCAAACCCTGGATTTTGTTAGGGACAGTTGGCAGTACGATTTTATTAATGATTTTGTTTACCGGTATTTTCGGTTTAGCAAAGGTTAACTGGATACTTTTCGCAATATTATTTGTAATTTTATATATTAGTTTTGATATTTTTTATTCATTATCAGATATTTCATATTGGGGCATGGTTCCAGCATTGAGTGAAGACTCAAAGGCCAGAGGTATCTACACTGCATTTGGTGGCTTTGCAGGTACTATTGGTTGGAATGGTTTGTCAATCATTGTATTCCCAGTGGTAACTGGTGTTACCTATATGGTAACTGGCAAACACGCTGAAGGTCCTGCTGGTTGGTTTGCTTTTGCAGCACTTATTTCAGCTTTAGCAATTCTTTCAGCAGTCGTTGTTTGCTTAGGTACACACGAAAAAGAAAATATGATTCGTACTTCAGCTAAGAAGAAAACTTCTTTGCGTGAAGTATTCGGAGCAATTTTCCATAATGATCAAATTTTATGGCCAGGATTAGCATATCTGATGTACTCATTGGCATATGTAATCACTAATGGTGTATTATTCTACATGTATAAATTTGTAATTGGTAAGCCAAATGAATTTTGGATTGTTGGTGTAATTCCAATGATTATGGGCTTTATCCCATTCTTCCCAATTTTGAACCAATTCATACCAAGAAAATGGTTATTAACTATTGGACAAATTTGTATGACATTGGCATATATAATCTTTATTTTTGGTAGAAGTAACGTTGTTTTAATGGATATTGGTATATTCTTGTTTAACTTTAACTTCTTCCAAATTACTACAGTTTTAACATTTACAGATGCGATTGAATATGGACAATTGAGAACAGGACAAAGAAATGAAGCTGTTATTTTAGCAGTTCGTCCAATGATTGATAAGTTCACAGGTGCGATTTCTAACGCTTTAATTGGTTATGTAGCTATTGCGGCTGGTATGACTGGTTCAGCTACGGCAGCCGATATGACTACTCATGATATTCATGTATTTGATACTTTAGCATTGTATATTCCACTTGCTTTAGCAATTCTCGGAATGGTTATTTTCTTGAGTAAAGTAACTTTAACAGAAAAGAAACATGCTGAAATTGTTGAAGAATTAAAAGATAAGCTTGCTGAAGGTAAGATTGAAAAAGATGCTTCAGAAAATGCTAGACCAAAAGAAACAAAAATTTACGCTCCAGTTGATGGTGAATTAATGAAGATGTCTTCTGTTATTGATGAAGATGGCAAGCCTTTCCCAGGTAAAGGTTTCGCAATTAAACCAAGTTCAGGTCAAATTTATGCACCGTTTAATGGTAAGATTAAATTTACCTTTGGTACTAAGCATGCCTTTGAAATTGTTTCAGATGATGGCTTGCAAGTTGTAGTTCACGTTGGTCTTGGTACAGTTAACTTGCGTGGTGAAGGCTTTGAAACTTATTATGATGATGGACAAAGTGTGAAGAAGGGCGACTTATTGCTAGAATTTGATCGTGATTTAGCATTAAAGAATGGCTATAAGGATACAGTTGTTGTCTTCTACACTCAACCAGGTCGAGTAATTAAAACAAGTGAAATTCAACCAAGAACTGTTAAGCATGGCGACGAAGTAGCAGAAGTACAATTTAAGTAGAGGTAGTAAAATGGCACAATTATCACGCTTTTTATATGGCGGAGATTATAATCCAGATCAATGGCCAGAACAAACATGGCCAGAAGACATAAAAGTCTTTAAAAAAGCAGATCTTAATTCTGCGACAATTAATATTTTTTCTTGGGGAATTTTAGAACCAAGTGAAGGACACTATGATTTCTCAAAATTAGATAAAATTGTTCAAGAATTGTCAGATGCAAACTTTGATATCGTGATGGGAACTTCAACTGCAGCAATGCCTGCTTGGATGTTTAAGAAATATCCTGATGTTGCTAGAGTAGATTATCAAGGAAGACGTCATGTTTTTGGTCAACGTCATAATTTCTGCCCAAGTAGCAAGAATTATCAAAAATTAGCTGGTGATTTAGTAGAAAAATTAGCACAACGTTATAGTGACAATCCTCATATTGTAGTTTGGCACGTGAATAATGAATATGGCGGCAACTGTTACTGTGAAAATTGCCAAAATGCCTTTAGAGATTGGCTGAAGAATAAGTACCATACTTTAGATGCCCTTAACAAAGCTTGGAATATGAATGTGTGGAGCCATACTATCTATGATTGGGATGAGATTGTTGTTCCAAATGAATTAGGGGATGCATGGGGTCCAGAAGGTAGTGAAACTATTGTTGCTGGACTTTCAATTGACTACTTGCGCTTCCAATCAGAAAGTTTGCAAAATCTTTTTAGAATGGAAAAAGCAATTATTAAAAAATATGATCCAGAAACTCCAGTAACGACTAATTTCCATAGCTTACCAAATAAGATGATTGACTACCAGAAGTGGGCTAAAGATCAAGACATCATCTCTTATGATAGTTATCCAACTTATGATGCACCAAAATATAAGCCAGCATTCTTGTATGACTTAATGAGAAGCTTGAAGCATCAACCATTCATGCTGATGGAATCTGCACCTTCACAAGTTAACTGGCAACCATACAGTCCACTTAAGCGTCCTGGTCAAATGGCAGCAACAGAATTGCAAGCGGTAGCTCATGGTGCAGATACTGTGCAATTCTTCCAATTAAAGCAAGCTGTGGGTGGCTCTGAAAAATTCCATAGTGCAGTAATTTCACATTCACAAAGAACAGATACCAGAGCATTTCATGAACTTGAAGACTTAGGCAAAAAGTTGAAAAAAGCTGGTCCAACAATTTTAGGTTCCAAAGTTGATGCTAAAGTCGCAATTGTCTTTGATTGGAGCAACTTCTGGGCATATGAATATGTTGATGGCATTACCCAAGATCTTAACTATGTTGACTCAATTTTAGATTATTATCGTCAGTTTTATGAACGTAATATTCCAACCGATATCATCAGCGTAGACGATGACTTCAGTAAATATGATTTAGTTGTAGCTCCAGTGCTTTACATGGTTAAGCCTGGTCTTGATAAAAAGATTAATGACTATGTAGAAAAAGGCGGCAACTTTGTTACTACCTATATGTCAGGCATGGTTAATGAATCAGATAATGTATATCTTGGCGGCTATCCTGGACCACTTAAAGATGTTACTGGTATTTGGGTAGAAGAAAGTGATGCAGTAGTTCCTGGACAAAAGATTACTGTTGAGATGGATGGCAAAGATTATGACACTAGTTTAATGTGTGATTTAATTCATCCAAATAAGGCTAAAGTTTTAGCAAAATATTCTAGTGAATTTTATGCTGGAACAGCTGCTGTTACTGAGAATCAATATGGTAAAGGTAAAGCTTGGTATGTTGGTACCAAATTAAATCATGAAGGTTTAACGCAATTATTTAACCATATTGTTTTACAAGCCAATATTGAATCTTTAGTATGTGATAGCCATAAGCTCGAAGTAACAAAACGCATTACAGCTGATGGCAAAGAACTTTATTTCGTTCTTAATATGAGTAATGAAGAACGGAAATTGCCAAATAAGTTTACTGGATATGAAGATATTTTAACTGGTGAAAAAGCTAGAACTCTAATGAAAGGGTGGGATGTCCAAGTATTAGCTAAATAAAATAATGTATTTCTTTCTCTCAAAAATAGATCAAATGAAGATAAGTCAGACACATGGTCTGGCTTATTTTTTGCCACTAATTTGAAATAACTTGTAATAAAGTTGTATTTCATATAAATTGAAAAATACTATTTTGCAGTATATACTTGTACTTACCTAATGATGATTTTAATGAAATCGGGTGAATATTATGCTTAAAAATAAAGAAAAAATTCTAGGCAAATATAAGATTAGAAAAACAGGAAATGCTAATTCTGTCACCATTCCAATTGATTCTGGTTTTAAGATCGGTGATAATGTTTTGGTGATTTTAAAAGAAAATGGTGATCTAGAAATTCAGAAAGAAAAGAAGAATTTTTGGGATGAAATAACACCGTTAACAGCTAAAGAAAAAGAAGAAGATATTGAAGATTTAGAATATAACCCCGTAGAGCAAGAACCAATAGGTAAGGAAAGAATTGATGACGAGAGTTAATTATCCCAAACAAGGCGACTTAGTTTTTATGGATGCTGAGCCACATTCTGGTCATGAAATTGGAGGTCATGATCCTAAAAAGAAAAATATAAGACGGCCTTTCTTAATTATGAGCCAAGCTTCGTTTAATCAAAAGACTGGAATGTGCTATGCAATGGCAATTACATCTAAGCATAGAGCAAGAAATACTAGATTAGAAATATTAGATTTTGCATCAAAAATACATGGTGATTTGTTGTTATATCAAGTTCCAGAATATGACTTTATTAGCAGAAATTGTGAAATAGTTGGTCATATAAAAGATGAAGCTTTATTTAATGAAGCTAAAGAAGTATTTTTACAAATCTTTCAATAGCTTATTCATAATAAAAATATTCTGAAGTCAGATTTGTTCTAAGATAACGGTCTTTTTGCAACTGATTTGAAAATAGTGTGGCATAAGTCACGCTATAGAAAATATTGACCATTTTTTAGTAAATGAATTCTTGTCATAATACTTATAGTTAAGAGATGACAAGGAGAAAAATTATGAATGTACAAGAATTATCAGATCGTTTAGAACTTAAAGAATTAGTTGATAAATTTTCAAACTATGCCGACACTAAAGAAAATGACAAGCAAGTAGCACTTTTCACTAAAGATGCAGTGATTGAAATTGAATTGGGTGGCAAGATTGTCTTTACTTTGCATGGTAGGGATGAAATCAAGAAGACTTTCTCAAACTCAATGGAGGATAACAAAATTGTGTTCCATATGAATGGCCAACAAACAGTTGAAATTGACGGAGATAAAGCTAAAGGAATTGCTTATTCTTATGTAACTGTTGGTAAAGATGAAAAGCATTTGCAACATGAAGGTGTTCGTTATCATGATGAATTTCAAAAGATTGATGGCAAGTGGTATATATCTCATCGCCGCTCAGAATTCATGTGGCAAGAAGAAGCGTAATAGAAATAGCCAAGATGCAGAATAGACTGTATCTTGGCTATTTTTATCTCTAGTGTTTTAAATTAGTCTTCGCTATAGCTTTAATAAAATGAAATATACTTCATTTTACTAGAAAAATGTGCTAAAAATGAAGTATAATTCATTTTGAAGAAAATATTAGTTAAAAATGAAGTATAATTCAAAAATGATTAAAAGAGAATATTATTTAAACCAACTAAAATTGCTAATACCTTAATTAGTAATCAAATAAAAACAAATGTTCATACAGTTCAGAAATACATTGATTTATTGCAGGATGCTTTTCTGTTTTATCAAACTAAGCAATATGATTTACGTGGTAAAAAATATCTATCTAATAATGGTAAATATTTCATTGTTGATACTGGTTTGCGTAGACAAGCTGTTGGTAGACGGGCAGGTAATTATGGTAATCAATTAGAAAATATTGTTTATTTAGAATTGCTTCGTAGAGGCTACCGTGTTGATATAGGACGTTTAGATGATGTTGAAATTGACTTTATAGCACGTAAAGTTGATGAGGAAGAATATATTCAAGTAACTAGACAGATTCCTGAAAATACGCATGAGACTGACAATCTTTTGAAATTAAGAACTGGATTTAAAAGAATTGTGATTACTGAAGAAATTCCTGAGAATAAGAGTATTGATGGCATACCAATTATTAATATAGTAGATTGGCTCTTAGATAGGTAGGAGAAATTTAGTAATATTCATAATGAGTAAAAATAAACAGTCAAGATGTAACATGAGTTACGTCTTGGCTATTTTTGTTGCATTAGTTTATATTGATGTCTAAAAACTACAATTTAGGCACTAATTTGTAACTTATAAGTTACAAAAAATGGAAAAAATGCTTTGTATAAGTTGCAAAAAATAATCAGAAATGTCTTGTATAAGTTGCAAAAAATAATCAGAAATGTCTTGTATAAGATGCAATTGTTGGCAGTGATAACTTTAATGATATTTCGATGATCATATTGTTAAAATCAGAATGCTATTAAAGATATAGAATCGAAGCGTGACTATATTACTGAAACAACAACCAATAATAAAAGCCGTAAAAGTGTCCAACTTTTACAGCTTATTTCAAATCATTGTTTTTTTGATTCATGGGAAAATAAGTTATTTTAAAGATATTTTTACAAGAGATTTAAATTATCATTTTGAAGCTTTCTAATTTCGTTAGGTGTACAACCATATTTTTGCTTAAATCCATTATAAAAAGAAGTTTTATTAGTAAAACCTGCTCTTCGATAAATTTCATCTATTGAGAGATTTGTAAACAATAGATCATGGTAAATAACAGTAAGACGTTTATCTAAAAGAACTTCGTGAAAGGATCGACCTATGTCTTGCTTAAAAATAGTACCTAAATATGAAGAATTGTAATTTAATTCCTGACCCAATTTCTTTAATGAGATATTTGAGTAATTCTCAGCTATTTTACTAAATATTTGTTGGGATAAACCTTCTAATTGTTTATGATTTTGAGCGTGATTTCGGATAGCCCTACGAAATTGGCGATTAAGAATTTGTAGTAAAGATTCAATATTAGCGTGGCTATAACGATCTTGATAGTAATATTCTTCGATAATCATCTCTATAGTATTATGAATTCTTTGATTATAATCTTGACTCTTAAATAATAGATAAGCAGTATTTTCTATCCCCGAAAAAACATCCAATATATCCTTATGGATACTTATATTAATCATTATATCGTCAGCATCAGATGCTAATACTTGGTGTGAAGTTCCAATGTTAATTATTAGTACATCTCCCTTTTTCAAAGTAATAATTTGACCATTAATTTTTTGAATGATAGTTCCAGAGAGCACGTAATTTATTACATAAAATGTATGCATGTGAGTAGGGTACGTTGCGAATCGAGGATGCTTAACTACATAAATGATATTTTCATCAAAAAATTTATCTGTTAAGACACGCACTTTTTTAGTAATATTTTTGCTCACTAATGTTTTATCAGAAATATTTCTATGAAATAAGTGATCTTTAAGTTGCTTCTCTTCTGTAGTTGTGAGCTTTTGAAACTTTTTAAGTAAATCTTTGTCCATTTAAATCTAGAATTTTGATACCTTTCTCTTGATATACTGTCATTGTAGCTCTTACTGTAAGCGATTACAATAATTTATGAAAAATATAAGTAATCTGTTTTAGAAGGAGAAAGAAATGAAAGCTAAGCATTCGACAAAGTATGCATGGTGGGTGTTTGTAGCATGTATGCTATTTAACTTTATAGGTTTTGGCTTAATTATTAATACTGTAGGATTGTTTTATGCCTCATTAGGGACAGCATTTCATGTAGGCAGAGCGGAAGTATCGTTAATGAGTACTTTCTGTAATATTGCTACTGCTATTACATTAGTATTCGCTGGTAAAATCATGTCTAAATTAAATTTAAGATGGATTTTAACAGTGGGATTTGCAGTTGTAGGGCTAGGATTTTTGATTTTGAGTAGAGCTCAATCAATGATGATGTTTTACATCATTTGGATTGTAATTGGTATTGCACAGCCATTTATCTTAGCTTTACCTACACCAATTTTATTAGGAAACTGGTTCGAGAAAAAATTTGGTACTGTACTTGGTATTGCTTTAGGTGTTTCTGCGTTTGGCGGATCAGTATTTAATCCAATTATTAGTAGTGTAATTACTAATAATGGTTGGAGAACCGGTTTATTGGTTGAAGGGATTTTAATTTTAGCTATCTTGGTACCACTAGCACTTTCAATAAAGCCAAAGCCAGATAATAAGAAAACATTTGCTTATGGCTATGATGAAGCAAGTAAAAATAAAAAGCAAAAAGCCGACGATAGTAAAGGTTTTGTACTACATGAAGCTATTAAAACGCCAATGTTCTGGTGTATTGCTTGGGCAATGGTAGCTTTGCAATTTGTAGCAGGAATGGTTCAACATGTTTCAGCACATGTTGTTAACGTTGGTTTGCCATTAACAATTGGTGCAACAGTAATTTCAGGCATTATGCTAGGTGCTGCTGCAGGTAAGATGACAATTGGTTATTTCCTAGATAAATTTAATAATTCAGTTGTAATTGCAATTTATACATTATTTGGTGTTATTGGCTGGGGTGGCTTATTAGTATCTAGACAACCTGCCTTGTTAATTGCTTCTGGTTTCATTTTAGGATTAGGACAAGGTATTTTACTTGTATCATTAACTTACTTTATTAGAAAAGAATTTGGTTCAAAAGATTACTCAAATATTTTGTCAGTTTTAAATGTATTTGGATCTGTTTCGGCTGCATTAGCAGTGACAATTGATGGTGCATTCTTCGATGTAAATGGATCATATTCAATTCCATTAACGTTAAATGTAATTTGTTACATTTTAGCTGGTTTAGCAATTGTATTTTCAATTAATGTAACTAAAAAGATTTGGAAGAAATTTGGAAAGGAATAAAAAATGAAAACAATTAATGTAGATTATCAAAGAACAGTTTTAGCAGATGGAGATTTTGTTACAAGCGCCGTTATTGAAGGTGCAGATAATTTAAACTTAAAAGATATCTCATTTTCTGTCGCAAATAAAGAAATTGGTACTAAAGAAATTACTAAATTAGATGGGGGTAAAGTTAAAGTTACTTTCGAAGAAGATCCATCATTAGCACTTATTCAATTTGGTTCGAATTTTCAAGATGAATTAATTTTCCCACAAATTGTTATGCATATTAGAAATAATGATTTGCCAATTGAAACCAAGTTTATAGAAGATCCGACTATTAAGAAATTTGAGACAAAATTCTTTCAAAATGACAGGACTACTATTTCTTATTACTTATATTCTTCTCACAAATATAATGCTAAACGTCCATTAGTTATATTTTTACACGGATCAGGCGAAAGAGGATATGGCGATAGATACCCATTATATGGCTGTGATATTCCTAAAAAGGTAGCTGAATATAGTGAAGAACATGAAGATTCAGTTGTTTTAGCACCTGAAGCTACTTGGGCAAAAGAATTAAATGGTTGGTTTAGAAAAGATATTAGACAAGTCTTAATGGATTTAATCAAATATACTGTTGAATCCGAGAATATTGATAAAAATCGCATTTATTTAATCGGTCTTTCAAATGGCGGTGCAGCTACTTGGCATTTTGCTGAAAATCATCCAGGTTTGTTTGCAGCTATTGCTCCATGTTGTGGCTATATTTTTAACGATGGTAAGTACTTTTTAACTGCTCCAGGAAAAGGTAGATATATGGAACCTACTGATGAAGAAGCAGAAAGATTGGCAAGTATGCCAATTTGGGCTTTCCATGCTGCTGATGATAATGTGGTTAATGTTAATGGGACTAAACATACTGTTGAGGCAATACGTAGAGCTGGTAATACTCAAATTAAGGAAACTATCTATAAACCAGGAATGTGTGGGGATGCTCCTCATGGTTCATGGAAATTAATGGCTCATGAGCCTGATTTACTCCCATGGTTGTTTAGCCAACACAAATGAGGCGGATATGATGCTAGAGCAAATAAACAAAAAATGGGAACCCTTTTATGAAAAAATTGAAAAAGAATTTCCAAAACCTTTAAATAAAGTTCTTCCGCCAGAAGAATATATGGTTAAAATGCGTGACGATGTCAAGTTAAATACACGCATTTTTAAACCGAATGTTGATGGACCATATAATGTTTTATTTACTAGAAATCCCTATCCAGCAAATGTTGAATTATTAGAGGCTCTATATTTACCTTTTGTAGAACAAGGATATTGTTTAATTATTCAAGACTGTAGAGGTACTGGAAAATCTGAAGGCGATTGGCAACCATTTATAAATGAACGAAATGATGGAATAGATTCATTAAATTGGTTAAATGATCAAAATTGGGTAAAATCCATTGCTACATTTGGTCGATCTTATTCAGCTTATACTCAATGGATTGTTGGCGATAAATTGCCTTCTAAAGTTAAAACTATGTTTCTAGAAGTTTATGGCATTAATCGATTTGATCAGGTATACTCAAACGGCTTGTTTAGAGAAGATATATATACTTCCTGGACATTTCAAAATTCATTAGTAAAAAGTAATATTCCTGTGAGTGAACAATATAAACAAGCATTAAAAATATATCCTGCCATTAATAGAGACGAGACCATACTTCATACTAGATTACAGTTTTATAGGGACTATTTGACACATATTAATAAAAATGATGACTATTGGAAAAATAGTATATGGAGTATCTTGGAAAATATTCCTAGTCAAATTAAAGTGCCAGTAGTTGTAACTGATGGTTGGGCTGATCATCATCTTCAAGGAAGTTTATTAGGCTATAACAAGTTAAATGAGAAGATTAAAAGACGAAGCAGATTAATTATTACTCCAACTGATCATATGTCTGATGTTACTGGAAATTTAGACTATCCTAATGCAGATAAATATGGAGCTTTTAATTTAAAAGCAAATTTGATTTGGTTTAATCACATTATGAAAGGATCAAGTAAAGATTTGGATTCTGGTTGCTATCAAATGGGGACAGGTGATTGGATTAATCCTGTGATAATGGAAGAGTCAAATATGAAATGCTTGCATCTTGGAACTAATAATTCGTTAAAAGATACAGAAAATAGTGAATCAAAATATCATTTTGACTATGATCCAACGAATCCTAATAATTGGCCAGCAGGAAATGAATTGTTGGCTTGGATAGCTCCCAATTTTACAGATAAGCCACATGGGTTTGTTAAAACTAAAGAATATCTTCCAAGAAAAGATGTTCTCAAGTTTGAAAGTGAAGAATTCAAAGCTGGAGTAAGTTTAGCTGGTAGTATTAATGTTCAGTTAAAAGTAGATACTAATGTAGAAGATACTGCTTTTTCTGTAAGATTAGTTGAAAAGACAAAAGATGGTAATTTCATAAATATTAAAGATGGTATAACTTCATTGTCTATAAATGATGGAAAGCAATTTGGACCACATAGACCGGGAAAATTTCAAATAGTTAAAATTCCATTAGGAGATATTGTTTGGAAAATACAGCCTAATTCAAAAATAGTATTATTAATCTCATCTTCTAATTTTCCAATGTATGCAATACATCATAATGTATATGGACAGTGGAGCAAAGAGCCATTAAAATCAATAATTGCACATCAAACTATTATAGGCGGCAAAGATAGTTTTGTTTCTCTCCCAGTAGTAAAAGAAAAGTAAGGGGTTAAAGTGAACAATTATTTAAGTATTGATATTGGTGGTACTAATATAAAATTTGCTCTTCTAGATCGATCTGGAAATGTAATATTTAAAGAAAAAGTATCGACAAGTTCAAAGAAAAAAGATTTTCTTAGAAATATTGATCATATTGTTAAAAATTTCGATCATCTTAAAGGAATAGCTTTTTGTGCACCAGGACAAATAATCAATAATACTATTCATTTTGGTGGCTCATTGAAATTTTTAGATGGCATTAATTTTCAACAGAGATATGAGAATTTAAATATTCCAATTGCTGTTATTAATGATGGTAAAGCAAGCGTACTAGCTGAAAGCTGGCTTGGTAGTTTGAAAGATGTTAATAATTGTGCTTCTATTACATTAGGAACAGGAATAGGTGGTGGAATTATAGTAAACAACCAGTTAGTATTAGGAGAAAATGCTCAAGCAGGTGAGCTAAGTTTTATGCGTTTTTCTACTGACCCTAAATCTCATGAAATTGCAGGATTTTCTTATTCAGCAGTTGAAATGATTTCAAAAATTAATGTGCTAGCTGGAAATGAAGATTTGAAAAATGGGAAAAAAGCATTTGAACAAATTAATCATCATAATAAAGTAGCAGTAGAAATATTTAATAAGTTTTGTGCTGGAATAGCTTCTATTATCTTTAATATACAGTCAGTTGTTGATTTAAAGAAGATTGCAATAGGTGGTGGGATCTCTGCTCAACCTATTGTAATTAAGACAATCAATGATGCATATGATGATATTATGAATAATACTTCCATAATAAAGCAAACATTAACAAAGCCAATAATTACTAGTGCCAAATTTAAAAATGACGCAAATTTGTATGGCGCACTGTATAACTTATTACTTCAAGAGAATAAAGAAGAAATAAGTCGATCAAATATAATTTAAATGGATTATTAAGTAAACTTGTTTAATCATGTTGATTTTGCAAGACGAGAACGTAAAAAAAGCCAGGATGCAGTTATAGACTGTGTCTTGGCTATTTTTTTGCATTAGCTTATATTGACATTTAAAGACTACAATTTAAGTAATAATATGTAACTTATAAGTTACAAAAAATGGAAAAATATGCGTTGTATAAGTTGCAAAAAATAGTGATAATTGCTTTTTATAAAAAGCATAATGAACTTATGAAACAATTAGAAGATAAATAAATACTATATCCTAAGAAATAAGGTATTCTAGAGTTAAGAAACTAGAATACCTTATTTCTTTTGAGGATGATAAAAATGAAAATAACGGGTTATGAAGATCTTCGTGTTCAACGAACGATCAATAATATTTATCAAGCTTTTGAAGATTTAATCTGCGAAAAAGATTACTCAAAGATAACAGTCACAGAACTAGCAAGACGTGCGCAAATTAATAAGAAAACTTTTTATCGGTATTATGAGACTTTAGATGATTTGTTAGCTGAAATGCAGGCGCGTTATGCTGATGAATATTTAAAAGAAGTGAAGGATTTTCAATATCCACGTGATTTGGAAAAGAGTCTTGAATCTTTCTTCAGATTTTCTGCTAAACAAGGAAAAGCATATGATCGAATCACCACTAGTAGAACTTATTCAGGGATTCGCCAGCAGATGATCGACAATGTTATGAGTAAGTCGTGGGGTAGTTCTCCTCAGTTTAATCGTCTAGAAGATTGGAAAAAGCAGATTTTGCTTAATTATGTAGAGCAAACAGGTCTGACGATTTATCAGCAGTGGTCTTTAAACGGAAGAGAAGAAGATATTGATGATGTGATTAAAGTCGCGCAAAAATTGATGCGCGGTGGAGTCGATAAGTTTTTAAATGAATAAGAAAAAAAGATATTCTTTTGCGTTGATATGAAGTGGGACCTAAAAAGTAGACATTTTAAAACATAGGATTAATAGAGGCTTGATTCCGATATTCTTTCGGAGTTAAGCCTTTTAATCTGCTCTTTATCCTTTCTTCGTTATAGTATTTGATATATTCCTCTATAGCTTGAGC
>NZ_CABUIW010000037.1 GCF_902491705.1 uncultured Lactobacillus sp.
TTGTTCTTTATTAAATTTAGTCATAATAAAAGACCCAAAAGTGTCTAACTTTTGGGTCTCACTTCAAAATGAAAAATGAAGTTGATTCCTTAATTGAACTGAAAAAGAAAAGACGTCGTGAAGCTTGGTCTTCATTAGGGTTATTCGCCTTAGGAGTAGCTATTCTTCTAACATGGATTTTAGATATGCCAGTATTTCTTCAATTAGTAGGTTATTCTGCACTGAGTTACTACTTCATTGAGATTATACAAAATTGGCGCGAAAACGATGTGTTGGATCATAAATATCAGGTACCTAGGGCCGCATACGTGATTATGTCTGTTATAGCAGCAATAGTTTTATTAACCATGCTTTATTTCCAATTCCATGATTATTACTATACTTTGATTATTCCGACTATTTGTACAGGGGGTTATTGCACAGTTAAAAGTTATGAAGAAATTGTTCAAATATGGCAAATGAAAACGGGCAAAGATCTACCACTACCTAAATTTGCAATGCAGCAAATTACTATTTTTGTCATTACAGTAATAATTTTGTATGAACTGTTTGCAATTAATCTTTGGGTACTATGTGGCACTGTGATTATGTTAGCAAGTGTCTATGGTGTGCTTTATTGGAAAGCTTATTATTCTTTTAAGAATCACTATGATCGTAACATGTAAAAGATACTGTGGGGATAAGCGTTATGAGAAACATGAATGAGTACAACATGGCAGGATATTAGAAAGGCAAATTCATATGCTTAACAGCAAAGAAAAATTGCAACAGGCTCTTACCAGTTTGCAAAAAGAATGTGTAAATGATCAAGAGGCAACCAGGTTGATCAACGATGCTTTAAGTGAATTGAAGCATAATATTGATGTGGATAAAGTTATCTTGGGTCTTAATCAAAATATCAATAATTATTCTTTAACGCATAATTTTCAGTTACCTGCAGCACTAACTAAATTACAGATTATGTTGAGAGAAAATCCAGATAAATGGAGAAATGCTGGATTAACAGGTTCAATTTAGATTAAAAAGGTCATGTGAAAACACATGGCCTTTTTACTACATTACGTTATACTACATCGTAATATAGTATAACGTAATGTAGTATAATACGATGTAGTATAAAAAACCAAATAAGTACGTTTTGAAGCAAAATTAGTCTTTTTATGACAATTTTGCTTTTTTTGATATATTTTTAATCAAAAGGGGATGAGAAAATGAGCCAAAAAACGTGGAAGAGAATCTTCAATCTTGAGTTAATTATTGCGATTGTATGGATGATCTTATGTAGTGTTCATCCTGAAAGAAAATTTTATTGTATAATCCTAGCTATTTTAGTAGTAATTCTGGTTCTAACAATGTTAGCTGAAAAAAGTCGTTATATTCAAGTTACTGCTAATCTATTAAGTGTATTGACGTTGCCACTCATATTTAATAAGACAATCGAAGGAATATTTTGCGGATTAAATAATGCGTTTAGACCACTAGCTAATATCTTTTCTATTATTGGTCTTTTGACAATTCTGGTTGATCTGATTCCGGTTGTTAAGGTGAATATGCCTACAATAAAAAATTGGATACTACGATTGGTAGCTGTTGAAGCATTGTGTTTCAGTCAACTAGCTACTGTAGCTGAGTTCTCACACGCACCTGACTATATAACTACGCTACAAGAATCTGGCGTTGTTAATGCACTAGCTATGTTTATTTTGGCGTTTGTAATCCTTAAAGCATGGGGATTAAAGTTTGAATGGAATTTGAAATTCATCAAAACAAGAAACTTTCAATGGTGGGCTTTAGTTATACTCGTTGTTTTGTCGGCCCTTTTCCCATTTTTCAGTGCATTTTTAGGATTGGCACAAACACCAGCTCAAGTCTTTAACTGGGATTTCAGCACCTTTGAGATGACATGGGATGGATTTTTCGCAGCTGCAGAGGCTGGAATCATGGAAGAAACTATGCGCTATTTAGATATTGTAGTATTGTTGTATATCTTTCGCAGTTCTAAGGCCAAGGCAATATGGGCTGTATTAATTTCTGCGATCCTATTTAGTTTAGGTCACTTAACTAATCTAGGTATAACAGCGTTTGGTACTTATTATGATTTAACAGCTGTTGAGCAACAGCTTACTTATACTTTTGGATTGGGGATGCTGTTTGCCGTTTTATATCTATATACCGGTAAATTGTGGTTAAATATGTTGATTCACTTTAGTTTCGACTTCATTGTCTTTAGCGAGACGCCATTAACTAGAGCGGTGGAACCGGCATTCAGTAAATGGACCATTGCGATAATTACACTGGCGGTGCCATTGATTGTAAGTATCTTTATGTTACTAGGCAAACGGCGTAGGTTTATAGATGATAATGTGGATAGGATTATGGTTAGATAAAGAAGAAGTATTTGGGATATTTGGTTTATTTTAGAAAAAATAGTTACCAAATCAGTCCGCTTTAACTTTTTATAAAAATATTTATTATTATTTAATTATAAATTAAATGAAAGGAAGAAAAATATCATGAAAGCTATTAAAGTAATGAAAAATAAAGAATTAGAAGAAGTAATTGGTGGTTCATTATACGAAGTGAAGAACGCCGTTCCACGTTTATTAGGTCCGGATGGGATGGAAGGTACCATGGGTGGTAGTAGCTGTACTGGTGGTATTCAAACGTTTCGTCATTTTTCAGGATTTGGAAGATAAAACATCAATTACAACATATGGATAGTGAAGTTGTGGAATCAATCGAGTTAGGTGCTTGATTGATTTTTTATATATGTTGAGGGAATTATTAGCAAATAAGTATCAGGTTTAGTCAAAAAATACGTTAAATTGGTCTCGTTTAACTTAGATATATAAATTTTAATTATCATTTAAGTATAAATTAATTGAAGAGGTGGAAATATGAAAAAGATCGTTTTAAGTAACAAAGATTTAATTGATGTAATTGGTGGTTCAACAGAAAATTATGTTCGTTTATTAGGACCTGACGGTGGCTACGGTGGCAGCGAAGGTAGACTAATTGCTTTTGCCGATATGTCTAGACGTCGTATTTAGGGATAAAGTAATCTTATAAAGATGAGGTAAAAAAGATGAGAGAAGAAAAATTAAATGACAAAAATTTAAGTAATATTATTGGTGGTAGAGAAGATACGATTTTAGTGGCTTTGCCACATACTATGGGACCAGATGGTATACCAGGAAGTGGTAGAGGTGGCGGTACTCAAATAAGAGCCATTAGTGGTATTCCTGCATGGCATCCATACTGGTGGAAATAGGATTAAATGATGAGAAAGGAATGCTTAAAGTGCAAATAATTGGTGTATCTAAGCTAAAAGAGATCGTTGATGGTCAAAAGAAAATGGTCTTTACAGCTTTGCCACATATTAAGGGGCCAGAAGCTGATGGAGATTGTCGCTCAGTACGTTACTTTATTCCATTTGGATAAAAAATAATAAAGTGAAGAACCGAATCTATTCAAAAAAAGATACCAATTTAGTATAAAATATGACTAAATTGGTATCTTTTTATATTTGCTAAAAAGTACATGATATAGTTAAAAATGAAAACAAGTTAAATATAGCATGAAAGGATAAATTAGTTATGAAAAATAAAATTATTAAAAAGACTATTTTGAAAGAAAAAGAATTGATTAAGATTACTGGAGGACAAACAGAAGGCTTTATTGCGTTTGATTCAAAAATGGGTATTTCTTGGTTTGATTTTTTTAAAAAGAAGCATTAGACAGTTATGCTTTTTGTTTTATTTCTATTTTCGTTAATAGTAGCTAATTTTTTTGAGGTATGGTGCTTTTTTAAAATTAGCAGAATAAATTTTAAAAATATTAACATCAAAATAAAGTTGTTAGTTTTAATATTGATATTAATATTGGTAATAATTGAAGGCTTCGGAAATTATTTAATAGGTATAGTTGCAAATTTAGTTGAAGTTGTAGTTCTATGGAAAATATTTAAAGATTATAAGACAGAACTAGTTATCGGTTCGATACTAATTGTTTTAAATATAAATTTGTCTTTGACAGTATTGTATAACGTTATATTAGAAATAATGTTTAAGCGGTTTGAATTAATTCCCTTAAATAATAGATTAGTAACACAATTAGTATGTACTTTATTGTTTTCAATCATTGAATATATGATTGTAATAAAGTTTGCTTCTTCTTTTTATAAACAACTGATTAGTAAAAATAATAAATTATTTTTAGGATTATTGATATACCTATACTTTAGTATGGAAACTATATTAATTGTGTATAGCCTATCCAATAATTTTAAAATAGCATCAGAATTTTTTGGCTTATTTTTTATTATTCAAAGTATTTTTCTTCTTATCTTTTATTATGAATTATTGAGGATACAGCAGAATTTAATAAAAGAGCAAGAAAATAAAGAGACTAAAAGAAAACAACGCCAGCTTGAAGAATATGCTTCTTACTTGGAAAAAAGTGAAGATGACTTACGTGCATTTAGACATGACTATAAAAATATTCTCAATTCACTAAAGATCAGTGCCCAAGAAGGAAATGTACAAGAAGTAATTCAGAAGCTAGATAAGTATACTGAAACCAACTTAAACACTAAAGCCTTACTTAAATATAAAGATGTAAATCATATTTATATTAAATCCATTAAAAGCATTATTATTACTAAATTGACAGAAATGTATAATCTGAATATTCCATATAACTTTGAGTGTAGAAGTAATATTCGTCAATTACCAGATCATGTAGATGAGCTAGACTTAGTACGAATTATGGGAATAACTCTCGATAATGCAATTGAAGAAAGTAAAGCTTTAATAGCGGAAAAGCATAATGTTAGAAGTGCTGAAATACAAATAATGTTGTATTCTAATAGCCCTAATGAATTTGAATACGAAGTTAGAAATAAGATTAAAGAAAGTAAGATTTCTACGCATGAGATACAGCAGCCTGGCTTTACCACTAAGAAGAATCATAAGGGCTTGGGCTTAGCGAACGTTAAAGAGATTGAGGAAAAGTATCCTAATATGTCTATTTCTTACATGGTTCAAGATGGCTGGTTTGACTTCTACATGGTGATCGATACGGAAGATGGTGAAGAAAATGAATGAGTTTCCCATTATTGTGTGTGACGATGATAAAGATTTGGCAAATCAATTGGCTAAAAATATTGATTCAGCTGTTCAAAATCTAACGGATGATAATCCAAGCTATGGCGGGCTAAAAGAAGGCGTAACGTTTGTTGCGAATGATTTTACTCAAACTGTAGGCTATGTTGTCGCAAATGATATAAAGAATGGTATTTACTTCTTAGATATTGAATTAAGCCGAGAGTCAAAAGCTAAGAATGGCGTGGATTTAGCCGAGTTCATTAAGAAAAATGATGAGAATGCTCAGATCATCTTTGTAACGGCGTACGACAAGTACGCTCCGTTAACATATCGCCGTCGTATCGGTGCAATTGACTACATCAGTAAGTCTTTGTCGTCTGAAAAGATTATTCAACGTATTGAGGAAACGTTGCGTAACGCATTTGATAATTTGTTTGCTAGGGTTAAATTTGGTCAACGTGATTTTACTTATAAGATTGGCCGACGTGTATGTAAGGTTGCAGAAGATGAGGTGCTTTTCATTGAACATAGCACTGTGCAACATAAAGTGCGTATGGTTACTGAACATGGTGAAGTGGAATATAAAGGGAATATCAGCCAGATTGATAAAGAAAACTCATTCTTGGTAAAAGTATCACAGTCTTATTTGATAAATCCCAGAAACATTAAAGCGATTGATTCTAAGGAACATGAGATTCTGTTCGACGAAGATAAAATGGTGACTTATTCTAGAGCTTATAAAGATGTGGTTAAAACACTTGTAAATAGATTTAAAGATATTGAAGTTAAATAATTAGAAAACTGGATTTATTCCAGTTTTTTATTTTAGAGGCAATACTAAATCTGTATGAGGGAGCGGTATTGGTTTAAAAGATAGTCGGATTAGTATATCTACCCACGTGCTATTAGTATATTGGTATGCTGTACATGTAAATTGAAATGAGATAAGACATTTCAAGAAAAATTTATAGGAGGTATTTAATAATGAAAGAATTTAAAACATTAGATGAAAAAAGTTTAATTAGTGTTGTTGGAGGTAAAACTAAGAAAAAAGGAAGTCTTTGCCCTTATGTAGCTACTGGTTTGGCTTTAGCTGGTGGCGTGTTTAGTGGAGGAAATCCGTTGGGAGTAGCGGGTGGATGGGCCACAGCTTTTGCCACACCATTTTGTAATTAAGTAGGTGATAAAAATGATAGAAAAAATAAATGAGAATGAGTTATTAAAAGTAGTTGGTGGAAAGAAAGGCCGTAATTGGTCAAAATGTGTAGCAGGAACGTTAGGTGGCGGCTTGCTGGGAGCTACTACTGGACTTCAATCAGCAATTGTTGGTGGAATAATGGGAGCTGCTACATCTTGTTTTTAATTTGATGAATAATTGTTTTTCATAATGCGAGAAAGTAAAATTGAAACCAAATAAAAGAATACAGCTTCTAAACGTAATTGGAATGGTAATAATGCTATCTATTCTAGTACTATCAGGTATAGGGCAAGGAACCTGGAATTGGTGTAGAATAACATTATTTGCAATTGGATTAGTTGGGTTGATTCTAATTGTCACAAATAAAATAAGACAAATTATGAAGAAATAACTGATATTGAATTAATGATCGTAATTGGCAAAGAAAATATGAGTAAAAAAGCGAGAATGAGTCTGCTAGTTTTCATAGTGGTAGTTCCTATTATTTACCAATTGATGAGTAGAACGGTACCATTATGGACGATACCAATTTATTTAATTTTAGCTTTTATTTTTTGGAGGGTAATTAACTACAAAAAGTAAGTATATTATTTTGATTAATATCTTAATTTAATGAAAAATACCGAATTAGACATAAATGATGAAAAGCTACTAATTTAATGTTTGAAACTAGATTAGTAGTTTTTTGATACTAGAACTGATTAAATCAGTCCTAATTCTTGCAGAATCAGTCACCTTTTACCAAACGAATAATTGACCATGATAAGCTGATTCATGAAAATTAATTGGGGGATTAATTATGAAAAAGCAAAAAATATTGACGCAAAAACAAATAGTGGTTCGAAGTGTCATTTCCGGAATTATATTCGCCGTGTTAGGATTCATCTTTGATTATTTTCAATACAGGATGCTTAATGCAGCCTCAATTATTATTAATATTATTGAAGGAATTACTTTTGCAATATTCATGATTGTGTTCATGAATGGATATTATACGAGAAAATCAAAAAAGTGATGAATACAAGTGAATTTTTGTCTTCCGTTTAAGCAACTGTAATATCTTATTTGGGTTTGGCGATATCTACGTAGGAGGTAAAAAATGTCAGTGAAAAAATATACAGCTAGCACACTGATTGGCACGGTGCTTTTCCTATTTGTTACTTGGATGTTTGATAATTTTTCAATAGCTTTTTTTAAAGATTGGAAAACTTTCACGTTGATGATTATTATTTCATTTGCCTTTAGTCTGATTGTTTCACCTTTTGTAATGATAATGGGAAAAGAGTGGCTGGATAAAACAAGTAAGATGAGTATGAAACGAAGAATTTATCTTACTATAGTTTTGTTTGTAGTCTTCTTTGTCTTAGATATAGTTATTGACAAATTATTACATATTGAAAATAGCTTGGCATATTATTGGGGAGAAGCAATATTAATCTTATTATTGCTCATTTTTTTAAGATACATTGAAAAACAAAGAATCAAATAGTCGAAAGGGAAAATTATGATTAAAAATATTTTGCTCTTTGTTTTGTTAGTCATTCTGATAACAATTGCGTTATGCCTGTTAGTAGCAATTAAGCAAACCATTGATGATAGAATGGGCAATAATTATTATTTTTCTCATATATATCGCAAGAACAGAATTGAGAAGGTATATAACAGCTTTTGGCCCGCATATTGGCGGCATAGTTTGTATAATTTGTTAGATATTTTTGCTATATTTTTTGTGCTATAGAGCCTGAAAAATACCGAGTTAGTTTAACGACTAATTTGGTGTTTTTTATTATTCTAAGAAAATATTTTATTTCTGTATTGCAATTATAAATTATCGTAATACAATAATTTATATGAAGGACAAAAGAGAACATATTCTTGGAGGAATAGAGAAATGAGAAAATTCATTTTAAACTTACTGACGGTTTTAGCTTGGATCTACCAAGCGATATGTGTGCTAGGAATAATTGCATTTGTTATTGTGATTGGCTTCATTCCATTTGGACTAAAGAATCCAGACTTTCGTGCCGGCTTTGAAAGTGGCATGGGCGTAAAAGGCTTATCAGTTAACAATTACGTTGGAACATTCATAGTGATGATAGGGCTGGAAATCATAATGGGCATTGCATCTTTTTTGATTTGCCGATATGCCAGACTAATCATTAGGAATATTAAACGTGAAGTTTATTTTGCCAGCGATAATCTGAGCTTACTTAAAAAATTATTAATCTCAGTAGCTGGATATACTGTTATCTCAATAGTAAATTTCATCATACTTATGACTCATCGTGCATGGTTTGTTAAATATGCCAGCAATACGCTTTACCCTTCTGGTATCACCAGTGGCTTACTTTTCTTAGCAGTGTTATACATAGTTTACTTAGTATTCAAATATGGAATGAAAGTTCAAGAAGACGCGGATTCGATTATTTAGGGAGGATGTTATAGATGATTGAAGTGACACTAGATTTCATGCTCTTGAAGCGGAAGATGTCTTCTAAAGAATTGGCGAAGAAGATTGGCATAACGCCAGCGAATTTGTCGATTTTGAAGACAGAGAAAGCACATGGTATTCGTTTTGATACACTGAGCAAAATCTGTGAGGTCTTAGACTGTCAGCCGGGAGACTTATTGGCTTATAAAAAAGATGAATAGTTAGTACCAAATTGGTCCAAAATATGGCCGAATTGGATTACTTTTCCTAGCATCGCAATATTAGAATATGATGAATTGAAAAGATGGAAGATTATTCCCTGGGAGATAATCGTTAAAGTGGAGGAAAGAAAAATGCTGTACTTAGTTTATGTCGTGATCGGCTTGTTAATTGTCTTGGCTGTTAATTATGCCGTTACAGCATTCTTAGCTGTTCACGATTTGCTTGAAAATAGAGAAAAAGATCAGTTGAGTTTTGGGGATGCATTCAAGAAATACTTCACCAAGAATAACAATATTCCGACTAAGTTTTCGGATTTGTTTAATTAGAAATGAGTATGACTAATTGGAGGAAAAAACATGCTTGAAATACGAAACTTGAACAAAAGCTTTGGCAACAAGCAAGTACTGTTCAATATTAATTTGATAGCTAATAATGGCCGAATTTTAGGTTTAATCGGGAAGAACGGGTCAGGTAAGACAACGCTTTTTCACAGTATTTTGAAATTTGTTAGCTATCAAGGGCAGATCTTGATTGATGGCAAGCCATTTGGTGCACAAGACTATAACCAAGTGGGGTATTTGCCTGAAGAGCGAAGTCTTATGCCGAAAGAAACCGTCCTGAACCAGGTGCAATTCTTGGCTAGTCTAAAAGGGATGCAGACTAGCGAAATCAAGAAGCAATTACCTGAATGGATGAGCAGATTAGGCGTGAGAGGCTACATAAATGACAAAATCAAGAGCCTGTCTAAGGGTAATCAGCAGAAGATTCAAATGATCGCAACTTTGATTCATCAGCCTAAGTTGATTATTTTAGATGAACCATTCAGTGGCCTGGATCCGGTGAACGTTGATCTGATGAAGCAGGTAATTTTAGAAGAAAAGCGCCAGGGCGCAACGATTATATTCTCTGATCACAACATGAGAAATGTAGAAGAACTCTGTGATGATGTGGTGATGATTAATGATGGTCACATCGTTTTGAACGGGCATGTTAATGAGATTCGTGCTAGCTGGGGCTTGAATCGAATCTATGTCAGAACTGACTGGAGTAAAGATGAGCTTTTGGCCTTAGATGGTGTGCAATCAGTTGAACTGCTCAATGATGGCAAATATAAATTGATCCTTGAGGATGCTAAATATGGTCATGAAATCTTTGATAAGTTGTCGAATGGTCAATATCTGCAGACCTTTGATCAAGAACCACCAACATTGAATGAAATCTTTAAGCTGAAGGCAGGTGCAAGTCATGAATAAAACACTTTTAGTAGCTAAGGAAACCTACCGACGTGAGGTTAAAAGTTGGTCTTATGTCTTGATGATTTTTGCTCCATTCATTTTTGCCGCAATCTCAATAGGAGCTGGCTATCTATCAAGTAATGGTGGCGATAACTACGACTATGTCGGCGTTGTAACGGATGTTCAACCACTTAAAAAAGAATTCAAAAATAGCGATGATTTTGAAAACTACAGCAGTCTTGCTAAAGTTAAGAAGGACTTTAGAACTGATGACATTGATGGCTATGTGGTAATTAAGCAAGTCGATGGTCAGCTACAAGCTGTATATCACAGCACTGACAAGCTGGATGATGATGTGAAGGCTGAATTGACCAGTAAGTTGCAGGCGTTCCAGCAGCGTAACAATCTAGCAAAGGCTAAATTATCAACTAAGCAGACTCAAGCCTTAAGCGTTCAGCCAAAGTTCACGCAAAAAATCAATAAAAATGCGGAACATGAAGCTAATGATGATGATTCACCTGAGCAATCGGCATTCTTCAGCTTAGTGTTGATCTTGTATTTGCTAGTTTTAACTTACACGCAAGTAACCGCACAAGATATCGCAACCGAGAAGGGTACTAAGGTGATGGAAATGATCTTTTCCAGTATGCCAGGTAAATCGTACTTTGATGGTAAAATTCTGGGAATTTTCGGCGAGATTATCACACAAATTGTGATCTATCTAGCTGGTGGCACAATCTTCTATTTTACTTCGCCGCACATTGATGGATTAAAGGATGTATTTAGTAGTATTAAGCCGATGATTGATCAGACTTTAGGTCATATCGTTTCCTGGGGCTTGGTCTTTGTCATCCTAGGTTTAGTGCTCTATGTTGTTTGTTCAGCATTTTGCGGTGCACTTGCTTTTAATCCGCAGAATGCTAATAAGGCGGTGCAACCAGTAATGTATGTGGCAATAATTGGCTTTTTTGCTGCAATGGCTTTGCAAAATTCACCAACCTCAATGGTGACTAAGGTCTTATCATATGTGCCATTCTTATCATCATTCTTGATGCCGCTGAGAGTGATCTATGGAGACGCGAATAATATTGAAGCTGGTGTTTCTGCTTTGATTTTGTTAATCTTTGTCGCTTCCTTATTCGTTGTAATTAGGAAGATATATCCAAGTTTGATTTTACAAACAGAAGATCAAAGCATAGTGAATAATTTCAAGCGTGCTTTGAAGAGTAGATAGATGAAAGTAACTGAAAAAGAACAATATTAGCTTTAGATACTAAAAAACATCGAATCAATGGCAAAGTTGATTCGATGTTTTTAATTTGAATAATGAAAACGTAACTGGATTATTTCTATTCTGTCATCAAAGACAGCATACACTAAACGATCTTTTTCATTGATTCTACGTGACCAATAACCGCTTAATTCATGTTGTAATGGTTCAGGATTTCCCAATCCTGTAAAAGGATTTCGGATAGTATCAGAAATTAATTTATTGATTTGCTTTAGAGTCTTTTTATCTTGCTTTTGCCAATACAAATATTCTTGCCAACTATTTCCCTTAAATTCTATATCTAGTCTTTTAGTCATTTTCTTGGTTCAATCGATCCCATTCTTCGGGTGTTAATTTCTTTTCACTATGTTTATCTGAAATTCCTTTTTGTAAGGCACGGCGATTGGCTTCAGTAGATAATAAGTAGTTAGTTTCTTGCCAAGAATTATATTCTTTCTCAGAAAGTAATACGACATTCTTATTCTCAGGTCTTGTAATAAATATGACATCATTATAATCTGAAACGTCGTCAGCAATTTTTTTGAAATTTTTGCGTAAATCTCTGGTTGTAGTTGCTCTAATTGTCATTTCTAATTTCCTTTCTTTATATTTCTGTATAATCATCATATCACGTGTACACAAAATTGTACACATAATAGAAATGATTTCTTAGTTAGAACATCAAAAGAAATTATTGGTTAAAAGAGCAAGTACATTTACTATCAAGATGGCGAAACTGACTTCAAGTGCCAAAAAGACGAATATGTTAGCAAATAATAGATAAGTTAGGATATGAGCAAAGGTCGTGCAGGGATACACGCTTACTACATTACATTATGATATAGTGAAAAGGAGTGTGCTATGTTTGTAGGCAGACATCAAGAGTTGGCTAAGAAAATTAATTGTCAGTTGTTTACGTTTGAAGAAATGTAAAACAGTACTTTTTTGGAGCAAAATCAGTCTTCCTTAGTCATCTTTGCGGATTCTTAGTCAAAACCAAAAAATGACTAAGAATAATTCAAAACGACGAAGAAAAGATGGCGTATTAATCAAAATACGTCATCTTTTTTGAATATAAATGAATATTATTGAACGATAATAAATAAAAATGATTGATTTTGGAGGGGAAAGCGAATACAATAATTAGCGAGGTGAGAAATGATGCTGACACAGGAGCGCCAAAGCTTAATTGAAGATTACGTTAATCAGCACGAATTGTGCCGCGTTAGCGAATTATGCGATTTAACTGATACGTCTGAATCAACTATCCGTCGTGATCTGATTCAAATGGAGAAGAATGGTATCCTCAAGCGAGTTCACGGTGGTGCTCAATCAGTTAAAAATTTCTCTCGTGATGTTTCCCAAAACGTCCGCTTTAGTCTGAACCATGAAGTGAAGATTGCTATTGCAAAATATGCTGCAGAGCATTTTGTTCACCAAGGCGATAACGTCTTTATCGACGCAGGAACAACAACTTATGAAATAGTTCCATTTCTAGCTGAAATTCCTAACGTCAAGATCATCACTAACGGTGTTGAAACGGCGTTATGCAGTCTGAATCATGGAATTAAAACTATCTTGATCGGCGGCAAGGTAAAAGATGACACTCATGCCGTAGTTGGTCAGACAGCTTTAAGTCAGATTAAGGCAATGAATTTCTCAGTCAGCTTTGTTGGGGCTAACGGAATCGAAAAAAATGGTAATTTAACTACGCCAGATCCCGAAGAAGCCGCAGTTAAGGCAGCTGAGATTAAGCAAGCTAGACATGCTTATGTCTTGGCCGACAGCACAAAAGTCGGTGAGCGAAACTTCGCTGTATTTGCAAAAACTGATGACGTTATTGTGGTAACAAATAAACTTAACTCAAGTCAAAAAAAGGCATTACCTGCCGATATAAATCTAGAGGAGGCAAAGTAAATGATTTACACAGTAACTGTTAATCCAGCGCTTGACTATGTTCTTCAATTAGAAAAAGTTAACCGCGGTGAAGTTAACAGAACTAATAATGATTCATTTTTAGCAGGGGGTAAAGGAATTAACGTTTCTCAAATCCTTAACCAATTAAACGTCGACAACACTGCTTGGGGCTTTGTTGGTGGCTTCACTGGTAAGGAATTGGTTCGTCAATTGAACCAAAAGAGAATCGAAAGTGACTTCGTTACTATTTCAGACAACACTCGTGTGAACGTTAAGATCCACGCAGAAAAGGAAACTGAAATTAACGCAGCTGGTCCAAACATTACTGATCAAGAAATCACCGCTTTCAAGGATCGTTTAAACGATTTGAAGAAGGGTGACATCGTAGTAATGAGCGGTTCACTTACTCCAAGTCTTCCAACTGATTTCTACCAATCACTTCTTCCAACTATTAAGGAAGCTGGTGCAGAATTCGTAGTTGATACTACTGGTCAAGCTTTACTTGATACTTTGGCATACAAGCCATTAGTAATTAAGCCTAACCACCACGAATTAGCTGACTTGTTTGGCGTAACCTTTGACTCAAGCGACGTAATGCTTGAATACGCACAAAAGTTGCTTGAAAAGGGTGCTCAAAACGTAATGGTTTCAATGGCCGGTGAAGGTGGCTTCCTCTTGACTCAAGATCACGTTTACCATGCTAAGGGTGCCGTTGGTACTGCTGTTAACTCAGTTGGTGCCGGTGACTCAATGATCGCTGGATTTGTTGGTACTTACTACAAGACCGGTGATCCAAAGGAAGGCTTCAGAATTGGTATGGCTTGTGGTGCCGCAACTGCATTTACTAAGGACATTGCAGTTAAGAGCCAAATCGAAGCCGTATTGCCACAAATTAAGGTTGAACAAATTTCTTAATTTTATAAGGGGAAGAAAATATGAGAATTAAGGACATTTTAAGCCCTGAATCCATGATCATGGAGCTCAAGGCTACCAACAAAGAAGATGCCATTAAAGAAATGGCAGACCTTGAAGTTGCAACCGACATCGTTAATGACGAAGATGCATTTATCAAGTCCATCTGGGACCGTGAAAATGAATCAACCACTGGTATCGGTGGCGGAATTGCGATGCCTCATGCACGTAACAAGTCAATTAACAAGGCTCGTGTATTGTTTGCTAAGAGTAAGGAAGGTATTGACTACAACTCACTTGATGGTCAACCAGTTCACTTATTCTTCATGATTACTGCACCAGCTGGTGCTGACAATACTCACCTTCAAGCTTTAGCAAAGCTTTCAGGATTATTAATTGATCCAGACTTAGTTGAAAAACTTAAGGCTACTAAGACTCCTGAAGAAGTTATCGATCTTTTTGAAAAAGCAGAAGCTAAAAAAGATGAAGAAGACAAGAAGGCAGCTGAAGCTAAGAAGGCTAAGGAAGCTGCTAAGGCTCAAGGTAAGAGTGACGATGATGACAACAAGCCATTAATCGTTGGTGTTACTGCATGTATTAACGGTATTGCCCACACTTACATGGCTCAAGAAGCCTTGATTAAGGAAGGTAAGAAGCGCGGCATTGAAGTTAGAATTGAAACTAACGGTTCTGAAGGTGTTAAGGACAAGCTTACTCCTGACGAAATTAAGCGTGCTAAGGGTGTAATCATTGCATCTGATAAGAAAGTTGATATGCCACGTTTTGACGGCAAGCCTTTAGTTAACCACCCAGTTGTTGACGGTATCAACAAGCCAGGTGAATTGATTGATGACATTATGGACGGCAAGGCAGATACTTACCACGCAAGTGCTGCTGACAAGTCTGAAGAATCATCAAGCACTGAAAAGCCAGGCTTATGGGCAGGTATCTACAAGAACTTAATGAACGGTATTAGCCACATGCTTCCATTCGTTATCGGTGGTGGTATCTTAATGGCTATCTCCTTCATCGTAGAAAAACTACGGTGGTGGTGCTAAATCTCCAGCCTTTATCTTCTTGAACAACGCTGGTAACTTAGCCTTTGCCTTCATGGTTCCAGTTCTTTCAGCTTACATTGCTGAATCAATCGGTGATTTGCCAGCCTTAATGCCAGGTTTCGTTGGTGGTTACATGGCTTCTATTGTTAACGGTCAATTCCAAGTTAACGTTCAAGCACACGCAACTTCACCAGCCGGCTTCTTAGGTGGTATCGCTGCTGGTTTCATCGCAGGTTACTTAATGGTTGGCCTGAAGAAGTTATTTGCTAACTTACCTCACTCAGTTGAAGGTATGAAGCCAATGTTGTTCTACCCAATTTTGGGATTGCTCTTTATTGCAGCAATTATGTTCTACATCATTAACCCAATCTTCAGTGGAATCAACTTTGCTATTACCCACTTCTTGAACAGCATGGGTACTGGTAACTTGGTACTTCTTACTACTATCTTGGCAGGTATGATGTCAATCGATATGGGTGGTCCTTTCAACAAGGCTGCTTACGTATTCGCTTCAGGTGCTTTTGCTAACGACCCACACTCAACTACTGCTGCTATCTTGATGGCTGGCGTAATGGTTGGTGGTATGGTTCCTCCATTTGCTACTGCTATTGGTACTACATTCTTCAAGAACAAGTACACTATGGAAGAACGTCGTGCAGGTATTTCTAACTGGGTATTAGGCTTCTCATTCATTACTGAAGGTGCAATTCCATTTGCTGCAGCTGACCCAGGTCACGTAATTCCTTCATGTATCATCGGTTCTGCTGTTGGTGGTGCCTTAGTTGGTTTATGGCACGTAGGTGTTCCTGCTCCTCACGGTGGTCTTTGGGTATCACCACTTGCTGGTAACATCGGCGGACCTATGCACATCTTGTTCTACTTCTTAGCAACTATTATTGGTTCAATCGTAGCCGCTTTAATCATGAGCTTTTGGAAGAAGAACGTTAAGGAAGATCCTAACGAATAGAAAATTCATTTAAAAAATATAATATATAGGAACTTTGGTTAAATAATTTAAGTTATTGTATTTTTTGACAAAAAATGTAAAAAATGTATTATAATGAATATATCTTGATGATCTCTACTTTAATCAAGATACTCTGTTATGTTTTGCGCTACCTGTCCGGGTAGCGTTTTTTGTTACAAAAAACACTTTAAGCCTAAAGATTAAGCTTAAAGTGATATTTAATTAGTTATAATTTTTTGTTTATAGCTGTTACTTGCTTTTGAATTTGGCGGTAAATAACGAACCAAATGATTAAGTAGCCAATAATGTAGATAATCGTAAAAATTAATAATGGTGTAAATTGAGTTTTAATCCAATCGTTAATGATGTAAATGACTAGGTAGTCTAAATAAATGACAACTGCGTCAATTAATGTTGCAGTTCCTAGAGGAATTCGTTCTACCTTGAAAATGGCACTTATTCCCCCGGCAATAAAAGCTAAGACTAAACTAGAAACAATATTTAGATTTACTTGAGAAATAGGGATGCTAGTAGCAGTTCCTGAAAGCTGCAATCCTAAGTAAACTGAAACTAGAATTAGGGGACCAAAGCCTGCTGCAATTAATCCACGCAAGGCAAAATCTTTAACGAACTTTTTCATGTCAATCGAGCTCCTTTCTGATCTTGGCAAAGCACCTGCGAGAAACATAGTCGGTTAGACCGTTTTTCATAATGATGTTTACGCCAGCTGTCTGCGTTTCTTCGAATTTTCTAATTTGATAGCGATTAGCAATACTTGATTTATTAATTCGCCAAAAATATTTGGGCAATTCATTTGCTAGTTGATAGATTCGCTTTTTGATCTGATATTGCTTTTGATTATTGCAAATAGCGTAAGTTTTATCGTTAATGATTGTAATTAAAATAATATCTTCAAGAGATAAAGTAATGACATCTTTGTCGTCGTAAGCGGCTATTTGGTTGGAATTGCCATTAGTTAAGACGAACTTTTCTAATTCTTGCGTAAAGTCGCTATCGTGGTGAACTTGTGCTTGTACCAATTCTTCTTTTTGCGGATTGATAAGTAGTTTGAATTTCATTTTCTTTTCTCCTTTCATCATGATTATAGAATGTAGAAATTCAGATTACTGTATTTCTAAGGTTATCGGTCGAAAAGGGCAGATAATCGGCAAAATAAAGCTTATAATAAACTAGAGATTAAACGATAGGTGGGGAAAAAGTGAACGATCAAATCATTCGAATTACTAGGGCTTTGAATCATCCTATTCGAATCCAAATTCTTTACTACTTGAATGACAATAAAGAAAGTAGCGTAAATAATCTAGTTAAACAATTTGATGTCAGTCAACCAGCTATTTCACGACATTTGAGAATTTTGGAAGAAGCTAGACTAGTAAAAAGCAAAAGAGTTAAACAAGAAAAATATTATCAATTGTTTGATAATCACATCATTAAGATCCTCGATGTTCTGAGACAACACGCAAACGGGGAATTTTAATTTGACAAGCATATAAAAATATGTTTATATAATGATGTAATTCTAGAAAAGCATTTAAATTATTTCAGCAAATTTTTTAAAGACTTAAATAAAGTGATAGCATCAAGGTTAATGAACTTTGGTGCTATTTGTCTATCATTAAATATATTGACACGTTATAAAAACTAGTTTATTCTTACTTTAAATCAGAAAAATTGCTGAAACACTGATTTAAATGCTTTTTTTGTATGGAGGAAATTATTTATATGCAAAAATGGAAATCTAGAATTACAAAATTGTTCTTTATTATGGGCATCGTAGGGGCAATTATGCTTTTAACTTCAGCATGCTCAAATAATAGTAAGGCAGATAGCAGCGACAAGGTATCAATTGTCACCACTACTAACGTTTATGCAGATATTGCTAAAAATATTGTTGGTAAGTACGGTACTGCTAGCGCAATTATTAAAAACAGTGCAACAGACCCACACGACTTTGAACCAACCACTGCAGATGCTAAAAGTTTAACTAAGGCTAACATCATCGTGGCTAATGGCTTAGGCTATGATAGCTGGATGAATAAACTCGCAAGTTCAGTTAATAAAAAGCCAGTTTTAGTTGGCGAAGACTTAATGAACTTGAAGAAGGGCGACAACCCTCACATTTGGTACGATTTGGATATGCCAACTAAGTATGTTAATTATCTAGTAAAGCGTTTATCCAAGCTTGATTCTAAGCACAAGGCTTATTTTGAAGCTAATGGTAAGAAGTACTTAGCTAAGATTAGTCAAGTTAAGCAGCTTGCTAAGAAGGCAGACGGCAAGAATAAAAAGCCAGTCTTTGTTAGTGAACCAGTCTTTGACTACGCTTTAGAAGAAGCTGGCTACAAGGTCGGCGATAAGGACTTTGAAAAGGCTGTAGAAAACAACACAGACCCAAGTCCTAAGACAATTAACCAGATGACAAATGACATTAAGGACAAGAAGATTGCTTTCTTTGTAAACAATACACAATCAAGCAGTTCAACTGTAAGTACTTTTGTAAAGCTTGCTAAGAAGAACAAGATTCCTGTATTAAATGTTCGCGAAACTATTCCAAATCATATGACTTACTTGAATTGGATGAGAGAGAATTATCAAAACTTAGCTAATATTAGCAAGTAATTACAAATTTATTTGCAAGTAAAAAGGGGATGCAAATTTGATTTTAGATGTGAATGATCTATCAATGAGATTTGATACTAAGACCGTTTTTCAAGATATTAGTTTTAAACTAGAAAAAGGGTCGACTACCGCACTTCTTGGACCTAATGGTACGGGGAAGACAACTTTAATCAAAATATTGATGGGGATGCTTACACCAACTAGTGGGAGCTTTAAATTCGCTGACGATGTAAAAATCGGCTATGTGCCGCAGTTTAGAAACATCGATGCAGAATATCCGCTCTCAATTAGAGCCTTTATTGAATTAAATGCGCCGCTATTTAAGACTAAAAAGGTAAAAGAGCAAGTTGATCATCAATTAATCGAAACGCACCTTGATAAGATTCAAAATACTCGAATGGGTGAAGCATCTGGTGGGCAAAAGCAGCGTGCATATTTGGCACAAGCTTTGCTTGACCAACCTAATATGATTATCTTGGATGAAGCTACAGCCAGCCTTGATCCTGCTGCTAAGGAAGAGTTGATGGCATTGATCCATCACTTGAATAAAGAACACAAGATTACCGTTTTGTTTGTAACGCACGATATCCCACTTGCTTCTAAGTACATGTCTGATTATTTGTACTTAAACAAGGGAACAATCAGACAGGGTAAGATGAAAGACTTTAAGGAGGACTTCGAATAATGTTTCAATACGAATTTATGCGTTATGCCTTCTTAGCAAGTACTTTTATTGCGATTACCTGTGGTGTGGTTGGCGTTTATGTTGTAGCGCGTAACTACGCTTTCTTAGCTCATACATTGTCTGAAATCGGCTTTGCCGGTGCTGCTTTTGCCGTATTTATCGGGATAGCGCCGTTATGGGGGATGCTCCTGTTTACGCTACTTGGCTCAATCGGTGTTGGTGAATTATCAATGCACAGCGACCAAAAGGAGTCCTCAATCAGTGCGATATCTGCACTATTCATTGGCTTAGGGGTTCTATTCTTAGCGATCTCTGGCTCCAACAGCCGTTATGCCACCAATATTCTGTTTGGTAGTATCATTGGTGTAGACAAGCAAGGTGTTATTCAGTTAACAATCTTGTCTGTGATTGTTTTGCTTATGATTTTGCTAGTTCAAAGAAATTTGAACTTTGACTCATTTGACCATATTGGTGCTGTTGCGCATGGAATTCATACCGGCTTTGTAGGCATTGTCTTCTTGATTTCAATGGCTATGTCAGTTGCCATCGGTGCGCAAATTGTAGGTTCATTGTTAGTATTTATTTTACTAACCTTGCCATCATCGACAGCACGTTATATCGGTAAAACGATCCCTGCAATGATCGGTTGGTCAATTGGCTTTGCCTTATTTGGTGTTTGGGCTGGATTATATCTTGGCTTTGTCACTAACTGGCCAGTAACCTTCTTTATTGCGACAATCGAAGTAGTTATCTACTTAATTGCTTATGCAGTTCATGTAATTAAACATCGTTAAAGAGAAAATTGTAGTTAAGGGCACATCTTTTAAACTGTATTGATCTAGCGTCGTAATGAACATCATATTTTCTTTGGTAAGTACGTTTGCGATTTTTGGCTACACATGTGATAATGAAGACGTTATGTAGTAAAAGTGGGATATTTTTTCGCTACCAAGGGGAATTCATTATGTTGAAACATAAATTATTTAAATTGGGAGCGGCTGCAGCACTTTCTGTTACAGGTGTTTCTTCAATCACGTCGCTAAAAACTGTTCGAGCAGCTAACTTTACTGTAATTAAACGTGTAAAAATTAGCTATCTGCCAGGCAAAAGCTTGAATATTTGGACAAATTACGAAAATGGTAAATTCATGGGTCATCGTGCTAAAGAAGGTTCGATTTGGAAGGTAACTGAGACTGCAGTTGATAGTAAAGGTAGTCTATGGTATAAAGTGGGTCCACGTAAATGGATTAAAGCACGCTATACTGTTGATGCTAGTAAAAAATCTAGGACTACTACAACATCTACCAAGAAAAAGTCTTCAATCACTAATTTAGCAAACAAGGTTAGACAGGCTACACAAAAGAAAAAAGATACAAAGGTTAATAAAATTAAAAAGGCCAACAAGATCGTTAATGAAACAGTTGAAAAGACGATCAAAAAGATTGATACTAAAACTTTATCAATGCAGACCTCAAATAAAGCTGCTGCGGTTGTTTCACTGGCTAAACAGCAAGTTGGTAAGCCTTATGTTTGGGGTGCAACTGGACCAGATAAGTTTGACTGTTCTGGCTTAGTGCAATACGTATATCAACATGCGGCAGGAATTAATTTGCCACGTACGACTTATGATCAAGTTAAGGTGGGGCAAACGGTTCCTTTAGATCAACTTCAAGCAGGCGACTTAGTCTTCTGGGGTTCAGAAACTGCACCATATCACGTTGCGATTTATATTGGTAATAATCAATATGTCAATTCGGCAACGCCAGATCAAGGCACAATTTTGCAAAACGTGTCTAGTTATTACTATCCTACAATTGCTAAGAGGGTTTTGTAGGATGTTTGAAAATAGTTAATTAAATTTGTAATTAGTAAATATATCGATTTATACATATATAGGTCAATATAACGCAAAAACCGTTACCTAATGTCCAGATAGGTGTAGTGACCCAAGAAAATTGGACACTTTATTGATATTAAGCTATTAAGGATTGA
>NZ_CABUIW010000038.1 GCF_902491705.1 uncultured Lactobacillus sp.
TTGTTCTTTATTAAATTTAGTCATAATAAAAGACCCAAAAGTGTCTAACTTTTGGGTCTCACTTCACCATAGTAGCATGAGTTAGTTTTTTTAAGTAAAAATTTGCGATCTGAATCATAATTTTACTTATTTTTTGTTTTTCTAAATTTATATCTTGCATAGAGATATGAGGCGATGAATCCAACCACAACAATGCCTATCATAATTTTAAATGTCTCAGTAGACTCATGCATATGATAAGCCGAAGCAAAACAAGTTATTTCGGCAATAAGAACTTCAATTTGATGGTGCCAAAATTTTTTCATATCTATTATTCCCTTTTTATTGAACAAAAGGCCAGAATTCATAAGAATTCTGACCAGATTATTCAAGTATCTTTAATTGTTGTACTTCTTTTGTAAGTAGTTAGCCACTTGTGACAAGCAGAAGCAAACGATGAAGTACATTACAGCGATAATTACGTACATTGGAATTAAGTATGTCGTATTCTGACTGTAAATAATTTGTGCGTGGTATAAAAGTTCAGGAAGCACAATGATAGTTGCAAGTGAAGTATCCTTAACAAGCGACACAAACTGTGAAAGTAGTGCTGGAATCATGTTGTGCAAAGCTTGTGGCATCACAACGTGATACATTGCTTGACCATAAGACATACCGTTTGAACGAGCACCTTCCATTTGACCCCAATCAACTGAACCAATACCTGAACGAACAATTTCTGCAAGCATTGCTCCTTCAAAAATTACCAAAGCAGTAATAGAAGCGGAAGTTGGATTCGTTACAATTCCCAGTTGTGGCAAACCGAAATAAGTGAAGAAGATAATCAGCAGAAGTGGCAAGTTACGAATAATATCAATAATAAAACCAACAATTGCTGAAAGATATTTGATCTTCATGTAACGGATCAAGCCAAGGATCAACCCAACTACAAAACTAAGCGCAATTGAAATAAGTGATACATAAATCGTTACCCAAAGTCCTTGCAATAAGAAGCGGATATCGACCCATGAATAAGCATGAATAAAAGTTTCCATTTTCTATCCCCTTCCTAATTAGCCAATTTCTTTTCTAGATGACGCATGTAGTAGCTGAGTGGTAAAGTCAAGATCAAGTAGAAAAGACCTACGATAATATATGTATCAATGGTTTGGAAAGTTGAAAATGCAATCAATTGTGCTTGATACATCAAGTCAAATCCAGCAACAAAGGCTAAAACTGAAGAGTTCTTAACCAAGTTAACAAACTGGTTGCCAAGTGGTGGAATCACAATCTTCATAGCTTGAGGCAAGATAACGTAACGCATGGCTTGTACATAAGTCATACCGTTTGAACGGGCACCTTCCATTTGGCCTTCACCAATTGAGTTAATACCTGCACGAACTGTTTCAGCAATAAAAGCTGAAGTATAAAGTGTTAAACCAATTGTTCCGGCTTGGAAACCTGACAACTTAACGATGTAACGTGGAACGATCAAGTAAAAGATCATTACGATAACTAGTAATGGAATGTTACGGAAAATCGCAATATAAATCTTGGCAATTACGCGGCCAAATTTTGGTGGAGCTACTTCAAGCAGTGCAAAGAACACACCTAAGATCAAACTGAATACTAAGGCAATCACACTACACAGGATAGTATTCCAAAAACCTGTCAAAAAGCTGCCCCAGTTATTGGTAATAATTTGCCACATTATTTCAATACCCCCTTAAGACTAAAACCAGGAATTCCTGCAAACCATTTCTTAATCAAACGGTTATAAGTACCATCTGCTTCAAGTTCTTCAAGAGCCTTGTTAATGTGATCTGCCATTTCTGTTTGACCCTTGTTAACAGCAATACCATAAGGAGCATCACTATAAACACCGCCGACTAACTTGTAACCCTTGTTTTCTTGGGCAATACCAGCGAGCAAACCGTTATCAGTAGTCAGAGCCACACCTTGGTTAGCCTTAAGTGCTGACATTGCTTGACCATAGTCATCGTATTGAAGCACACGGGCTTTAGGTGCTGATTTATGCACATCATCAACTGCAGTAGTTCCTTTTACGGCAAGTACAGTTTTATTATTCAAATCTTTAACGTTAGTAATCTTACTGTTGTTTGGTACCAGCAAAGATGAACCAGCTGGGAAATATGCCTTAGTGAAAGTTACTTGTTTAGCACGCTCTGGTGTAATAGTCATTGTTGCTAAAACTGCGTCCACGTTACCATTTTTAAGAAGTGGAATTCTAGTGTTGGCAGTTGTAGTAACAAAGCTTGCAGTACCTTTTTTACCAAGCATCTTTTTAGTTAAAGCTTTAGCAAGATCCATTTCAAAACCTTCGATCTTGCCGTTTTTTACATTAGTTAAACCAAATAATCTAGTATCTGCTCTAACGCCCCAAACAATATGTTTATTCTGTTCTACCTTTTGATAGACATTTTGCTTTTTATTGCCACAAGCAGATAAAGTAAAAGCCAGCAACACTAATAAAGGTAAGAAAAGAAATTTTCTTAATTTTTTCATGGCGCGCCACCTTAGTCTTTAGAAATAATCTTGCTTAAGAATTGACGTGCACGTTCTGTATCAGGGTGATCAAAGAATTCTTCTGGATTACGGTCTTCCAAAATGTGTCCTTGATCAAAGAAGATCAAACGATTACTTACTTTTCTAGCAAAGCCCATTTCGTGAGTAACCACAACCATAGTGATACCTTGTTCAGCAACAAAACGCATAACTTCAAGTACGTCTTCGATCATTTCTGGGTCCAGCGCACTAGTTGGTTCGTCGAACAAAATAACCTTTGGGTCCATGGCAAGTGATCTAGCGATTGCAACACGTTGTTGTTGACCACCAGACAATTGACGTGGGTAAGAATTGATCTTATCAGCCATACCTACTTTTTCTAGGAATTGCATAGCAATCTTGCGGTTTTCATCATCTGGTCGCTTTAAAACGATCTTAGGTGCAAGCATTACGTTCTCAAGAACAGTGTGGTTGTTGTAAAGATTGAAGTGTTGGAAAACCATGCCAACATTTTTACGGATCTTGTTAATGTCTGTCTTTTTATCAGCCAAATCATGACCAGTTACAATAAGTTGTCCACTGTTGATTGGTTCCAATCCGTTCATGGTTCTAATTAAAGTACTCTTACCAGAACCTGATGGTCCAATAATTGAAACCACTTGGCCTTCATCAATTTTCAAGTTAATATCTTTCAATGCATGAAGCTTTCCGTAGTATTTGTCAACATGCTTAAATTCAATAATTGCTGTCATGGTTTCTATCTTTCCTCCATTTGCATTAATAATCTTATTCTACTCTTTTTCAAGGTAAAACTAAACATTTATCCAAGCTAAATCAAGACATTTATGTATAAATCTATATTTTTCATTTGTCTTTTAGACAAATATTTTTAATTTATAAACTAAAATCTATCTTGCTTCAGCTTTTTACGAATTTGCTTCAAGAAATGACTATGCTCTTTAGGGTAAAAGAAAAAGCTTTCATCCCTTGTATAGGGACGAAAGCTCTCCGCGGTACCACCCAAATTGTCTATCAAAATAGACCTTCTCATAAAGCACTATCATGCTTCATCGGCGTGGTAACGTACCGAAGACGTCTCAACCTACTCTAAGAATTGTTATTTCGGTGAGCTGCTAAAAGGGTTATTCAATGATTCAGGGTCTATTGGCTTCGCACTAGCGCCAATTCACTGTAAGAATGGATCATCTACTCTTCTTTTTCATAGCTTTTTAATTTCTTTATATGTATTTAACATTATTTTGTTAAAAAAAACAAGCAATATTTGTATTTTATCGAAGAAATCCACATTTAGGGCAAATTTATGCTGTTAATATTCGGAAAATGTCTTAAAATATTTATTGACATTAGAAAAACAAAGGAGTTATACATGGGAAAACTTGAAAAGCCCGTTATTATCGGAATTGCTGGTGGTTCAGGAAGTGGTAAGACTACCATTGCCCACGAGATTGCAGATAACATTAACGACAATGATCATGACCGTATCATGATTATGACTCAAGATTCATACTATAAAGACAATACTGGCGTACCAATGGAAGAAAGAATGAAGATCAATTACGATCACCCTGACGCTTTTGATATGCCACTGCTTGAAGCACAATTAAGTCAATTGATGCACAGAAAGCCAATTGAAATGCCAACTTATGATTTCACTGCTCACACAAGAAGCGATGAAACTATCCACGTTGAACCTGCCGACATCATTATTTTGGAAGGTATTTTGGTATTATTCAACGAAGACATCCGCAATTTAATGGATATCAAGGTTTATGTTGATACTGATGACGACATTCGTTTTATCCGTCGTCTTGAACGTGATATGAAAGAACGTGGCCGTTCACTTGATTCAGTTATCAACCAATACTTAGGCACAGTTAAGCCAATGTACAACCAATTTATCGAACCAACTAAGCGTTATGCCGACATCATCGTTCCTGAAGGCGGCGAAAACGACGTAGCAATCGATATGTTAACTACGAAGATTCAATCAGTTTTAAGTTAATGAAAAATCAGCACTTTATAAAAAGTGCTGATTTTTTTGTCCAATTTTTATTACTAATTATTTTTTCTCATCATCCAAAATTCTGTTGTATTTTTTAGCAAAGAATACCAAAAGCAAGACACTGGCAATGACATAGATCACTGCTGCAATGTAGTAAGCATTAGCGTAACCGTCTTGCGTAGTGAACAAATAGAATTCTGTAAACAAACCATCAATTATTCCGACAACGGCATAAGCAATCTGTACGACTCCAGTAAAGGCTGGACGCAAGTCTTTATCGACAATAACCATTTGAACTTCTTGTTGAATTGGCATCGTAGCATTAGCCAAACCAGTTCTAAGAAAGAGCAGGATGCCGACAATGACGAACAATACGCTGCCACTACCTAAACGGCGACCATTAGCAAGTAAGAGCATAACAGGTACACAGGTAAGTGTTCCTGCTGCAACTGAAACGATGGCACCCAATTTCTTTTCTAAAAATGGAGCGAAGACATATCCAATTAACATTGCTGCTTGAACAAAAGTGTTGATGGTTGAAGTAACGTCACGCGGAATATGCAAATAGTTGTTCAAATAAATCGGTACATATACTGCAACTAAACGCGCACCCAATTGAATACCGGCAATATATGCAATCCACATAACCGTCTTTTTACTAAGCAACTTTTTGTACATAGCAATTTTATTAGCTTTCGTTTGTTTATCTTCACTATTATCTGAACGATAATCCTTTGGCACATCATGAATAAATAAAGCCAAAACAAAGGCTAACATAGTTACTGCCGCAGTGATTAATAGCAAAATGCGATATGAATTAGTATAATCAACTAAAGTTTGACCGGTCATAGTTTCAGGCTTAGCTGAAAGAAGAGATGCATCCCTATAAGAAATACCCCTAATCATGCCAAAGAACCAGACAATGGCTTTACCACCCAAGAACGTACAAATCGTTTGCGTGATCAAGTTAACGATCATAACAATTGAGAACATCTTAGTTCTAATTTTTCCTGGGACATATGAAGTCCACATTAATGGATACATTAAATCATAGACCCCAATAGCTGTCCAAGAAATCGTGTAAGCAATCATAATCACAAACTGATTAGTCGTTACACAAGTTAATGCCATAAAAACCGCGGTCATCGGCGGCAAAATAAGCAAGATCTTACGATAGCCCCACTTATGGACAGTCGCAATCATGATTGACATTAAAATTGCAGTTGCCGCATTAAAAATATTAAGTCCAGAAATTAGGTGCGGTGCAACAATCTTGTAGTATGACAAAGCTGCATCATTAGTAATACCGGTAACTGCACCTAAAATGCCATAGATCCATAAATAGATAATGACATTATGCTTATAACGCGGATTCCAATTCTTGATGGCTTCCGCCTCAGCTTCTTTTTCTTCATTCGATCGGTTAAACATAAAAAATCCCTTCTTTTTATGAAAACGTATACACTCCTCAAATCTATTCTAGCATAGACTAAAGCTAATGAAACATGTATCCAAAAAGAAGGAACTTATGATTATTATTCAGTTCTTGGCTTAAGTGCCTTATCAAACAAATTAGTGATTAATTTTACCAAGACACCATCAAATAATAATGAAGAAATCATGCTTGTAATAAACATCAAAATTTGTAAACTTGGACGATAATGACTCCAGCCAAAGATAAAGTATGATGGAATAAAACCACCAAGGTTGGCAAAGAAAGCACCAGTTAAAACGCTAGCCCAAGAAAATCTTTCATAGCATGACTTTTTAGGGAAA
This sequence comes from uncultured Lactobacillus sp., assembly GCF_902491705.1. Lineage (GTDB taxonomy): Bacteria > Bacillota > Bacilli > Lactobacillales > Lactobacillaceae > Lactobacillus. Next base: position 6,305 of record NZ_CABUIW010000038.1, read on the forward strand.
AAGCCAATTTCATTAGTAGCACCTTGAATTAAGCCTTCTAAGATGGTGAGTGCGCCCCATTGACCACCAATAGCCATTTCGACTGTAGCGGCAATCAATTCGCCGATTGTACCAGAACCTGCTGTAGGAACAAAATACATTGCAAGTGGCGCTGCCATATACCACAAACCAGTAAAAATATTATCTACAACTGGTGCATACCCTGTTGGTAAAAAACTCAACTTAACTACGTTATACAGGTTGTTAAAACCATAGGTATAGATCACACCCATGATAATTCCAATTAAGGCAACCAAAATAATCGATTTAACATTCCATTTCGATGAACGCGTAAACATAAAAATACTCCTAACTAACTATAAATCTAGTCAGTAGGAGTACATTAATAATCAATCTTATTTTCCACTTTCCTTATCGCAAGCATTACCTTGTTCAAGTTCAAAGGGTATTTCTCAGCTTATTCAAGCACCCCTAGTGACTAATTGTTTAATTAGTTTTAGTATACCACATTAATCAAAAGCCATTTGATCAGTATAAAGTTTGTAGTAAAAGCCTTTTTCTTTCAATAGCTTTTCGTGGCTACCTTCTTCAATTACGTTACCGTCTTTTAATACAACTATCTTGTTAGAATTCAAAATGGTCTTTAAACGGTGAGCAATTACGAAACTAGTTCTACCCGCAATTACGGCATCCATCGCCTTTTGAATCTTTTCTTCAGTAACAGTATCTACGTTTGAAGTTGCTTCATCCAAGATCAAGAAGTCTGGATTGGTCAAAATGGTTCTAGCAATTGAAACCAATTGTTTTTGACCAGTAGAAAAGACTGAGCTACTGTCGCTTACCTGCGTTTCATATCCGTCTGGCAAACTTTCAATAAAGTCATGGATATTTGCCTGCTTAGCCGCACTAATTACTTCATCCATACTTGCGTCTGGTTTACCATAGCGAATATTATCCGCAATCGTGCCACTAAACAAAACGGAATCCTGTAAAACAATACCGACATTGTTTCTAAGTGATTCAAGTTGAATATCACGCACATCGGTACCATCAAACGTTACTTTACCAGAATTTACATCGTAAAAACGGTTAAGTAAGTTCATAATCGTGGTTTTACCTGATCCAGTAGGTCCAACTAGCGCTACAGATTGACCCTTATTAACAGAAATATTTACCCCATGCAAAATTTCTTTATTCTTATCATAGCCAAAGTGAACATTCTCTAATTTTACAGAGTCCTTCAGACCATGCAAAATCTTGCCGTTAGGCACAGCATCTTCGTCTTTTTGCTCTTCAACTGTAGCTAATCTTCTAGCACCAGTTAAAGCAAGTTGGATCATAGAATAAATTGAAGTAACCTGCGTTAATGGTTGGAAGTAGGTTTGTGAGTATTCAACAAACGTTACAATCAATCCAAGACCAATTGCTTGGCTTACTTGACCTGAAATAATCATCCAAGCACCCATCGCAATTACGATAGCTAAGTTAAGCAAGTTTAAACCGTTCATTAATGGGAACAAAATACCTGAGTAAAATTGTCCCTTAAACATCGCATTTCTAACGCGGTTGTTATAGGTCTTAAAACCAGCAACTGATTCTTTACGCAAATTGTTAGTAATAATTACTTTCTCACCATTGATTTGTTCAGTGATGTAACCATTAAGATCACCAATTTCATCTTGTTGCTTATCAAGATAAATACGCGCTTTTTTCATGATTAATACACTGACAATCAAGATTAATGGCGTAGTTGCAATGGTAGTCCAAGCCAGTTGCACATTTACTGTGAACATAATAATGATCGTACCAATGAACATTATTCCCTGAGAAATGATTTCAAAAATCGCGTTGTTCATTGCGTTGAAGATGTTATCAAGGTCGGAAGTAAATAATGAAAGAAGCTTACCATCCTGGTGGGTATCAAAGTAGCGGACCAACATTCTTTGGAATTTAGCAAACAGATTCTCTCTCATGTCGTTAGTAGAATCCGCGTTGAACTTGGACATAACCATCCAGGCAATAAAGATCGCTACTTGACTTAATACATAAAAGCCTAGCATTGCCCATAATGCACTATAAAAAGTAGAAAGACTAGCTGTGCCTTTTCTTAGATCAGTCAAATAATTGGTTAAATCTGTTACGGCACGTCCCAAGAAGGTTGGCGCAATAACTTGTGCACCACTGGAAATCAAAGAAAGAACAACTACAATAGTGATTCCTTTCCAATAAGGCTTTAAATATTTTGCAAAATACTTAATTGCTTTTCTTGTATCGCTCATTATTCCACTCCTTTCTTACCTTTTTGTGTCTTGAAGATTTCTTGATATACAGGTGAAGTCTTCAATAATTCTTCATGTGTGCCTTGTGCCACTAATTTTCCATCATCTAAGACTAAAATCGTATCTGCATTAACTACTGAAACAATCTTTTCCGCAATGATAAATGTAGTGGTATCTGGCAATTCATGTTCTAAGGCTTGTTGAACCTTCTTTTCTGATTCAGCATCCAAAGCTGAAGTTGAATCATCTAAAATCAAGATTGGAGACTTAGAAATCAAGCCACGAGCAATTGATAATCTCTGCTTTTGACCACCAGAGAAGTTGGCGGAACGCTCTTCTACTTCGTGGTCAAAGGAGTCGTTATAGCGGTTAATGAATTCTGATGCTTGAGCCATGTTAGCAGCACGTTGTAATTCATGAAGCTTGGCGTGTGACTTACCTTGGCGCAAGTTAGAAGCAATCGTACCTGAGAATAAAACGGCACGTTGCAAAACAAATGAAACGGTGTTACGCAATGCGTCTTCAGTTACATCCTTAACGTTTTTACCGCCAATTTTAATTTCACCCTTGGTTGGATCATAAAGTCGAGCAATAAGCTGGGCCAAAGTGGACTTACCAGAACCTGTTGCACCAACGATACCTACCATTTGACCAGGCTTAATCTTGAATGAAATATCCTTCAAAGTTTCATCATCACCATCAGGGTAAGTGAATGAAACATGTTCAAATTCAACGCTACCAGTTAATGGCTCAGTGGAACCTTCAGTCACAAATTTAACATCGGGTTCAGTGTCGAGTACTTCTTTAATACGACCTAAAGAAATGTTACCTCTGGCAAATTGCATCATGGTCATTCCGGCAATCATAATGGTCCAAAGAAGTGTCAAAATATAGTTAACAAACGGACTAACTACAGCTACATCAGTTGGATGCTGGGTAATGCTTTTACCAATTAAGAAAACAACTAAGGTAATTACTAAGTATGCAATTAATTGGAAGGCTGGCATAATTGCTGAGAACCAGTAACCAATTACAATATTGTAATCATTTAACTTATCTGAAGTCTGATTGAACTTCTTAATTTCTTGTGGTCCTTGGTTAAATGACTTAACCACACGAACACCTTGCAAAGTTTCTTGTGCTCGGCCAGAAATTTTATCCATTGTTTTTTGGAATTTATCAAACAAGCTGTTCATTTGTTTTAAAACATAAACTCCAAAACCCATGATCAAAATAACCATTACCACTGTTGCCCACCAATAACGTGGGATGATAATAATACAGAAAATGAATGAACCCACAATCAAGATTGGCATTCTAAGCAGTTGCATGAAAAGCTGCATTATCATGTTCATGATCTGGTTCATATCGTTGATCAAACGCGTAGTTAATGAACCGGCTGAGAACTTTTCAATATTACCAAATGAAAAACTCTGAATCTTAGCGTATGTGTCTTCACGCAAATCACTTGTTACACCTTGGGCAATTCGTGCAGCATAATAAACATTAAAAATACCGGCAACGATTGCAATGATCCCAAGAGCAATTAAGATAATTCCGTCTTGAATTACCGCTTGCTTTTGGTCTGCCATAATCGCACGCTGAATGTTTTCTAGTAATCGTGGTTGATAAAGGCTGGAAAAAGCTGAAACGATAATTGCCACCAAAGCTAACGCTACGTCTTTTTTATAGCGTTTGAAATATGGCTTCAAAATATTAAATGTTTGCATTAATTACTCCTTTCTTCATTTAAAAAATGCCAAAAAGTATTACTCCACTCCTCATTTAAAGCAGTTAATTGCTTCATCTTTTCTTTGCCTAATTTTTGAGCTGTCTTTTCTTCAATTTTAAACAAAGACTTTAACTTCTCTTGAGCATACTTTCTTCCATTTGGCGTTAATTCACAAAAGCGTACTCGCTTGTCTTCTGGATCAACCGTCATCAGTAAATACCCTGCATCACTTAATTGTTTAATTCCCTTATTAATTGATTGCTTAGGAAAATCTGACAGATCTACTAATTGTTTTTGCGTTAATCTCTTACGAATAGTTAACTCATACAAAATCATCGTTAAGTAGCTAGGCATATGATGAGTTTGATCCCAATAAGTATAAGCACGACTGCCATGAACAATCGCCAGATTTAATTTTTCAGTATCACTAATTGACATTTCTTCACCTCACAGTTAGTCTCTACATGTACTAAAATATATTAGTACACAGGTGGACTAAAGTCAACTTCTTTTTAAAGATTTATAATAGAATGAAAATGTCTTTCATTTTTTGAAAGACCATCTGGTATAATTAAAAAATCAATATGAAGACAAGGTGGAGGTATATTGAAGAAGAAAAACTTTTTACTTACTTTTTTAATAGTTTTAATTGCTATTACATTATCTGCATGTGGACAAAAGAAGAACGAAAATGTCTACCAAAAAGTTGAGCAAACTAAGACAATCAATTGGGGCGTTAAGGCAGACACGCCTTTATTTGGATCAATGAGCATTAAAGATGGCAAGATTCGCGGATTCGAAATTGATCTTGCAAATGCTTTGACTCATAAAATGCTTGGTAAAAACGCCAAAGCAAACTTTGTTACAACAACTGCCAATACTAAAATTCAATTACTAAAAAATAAAAACATCGATGCGGTAATTGCCGCAATGACCATTACGCCTGAGCGTAAAAAACAAGTTGATTTCAGCAAGCCATACTTCCCTGCTGGACAATCAATCATGGTGGCTAAAAATAGTCCAATTCATACGGTGAAAGACTTAAATAATAAAAAAGTGCTTGTAGTTAAAGGAACAACCGCTGCTGATGCAATCAAAAAATTTGCTCCTAAAGCTGAGATCTTGCAATTTGATGATTATGGTCAAGCCTTTGCAGCTTTAAAAGCAGAACAAGGCGACGCTTTTGTAACAGATAACGGTATTTTAGCTGGTATCTTGCATGATAACTCTGGCTACAAGTTAACTGGTGGTACCTTCACCAACCAGCCATACGGAATTGCCGTTAATAAAGGACAAAAGCAAATGCTTGATCATATCAACACTGCTTTAAACGAATTAGAAAAAGACGGCACCTACAACCGGCTAGTTCAAAAATGGTTTGGCAATATTCCAGGCTTTGACACTAAAAAAATAGACAAAAATTAAAAGGCATAAAACTATAAAAGTTTTATGCCTTTTTGATATCAATTTTCATTTAGTGGGAACTATACATAGCACGCCACATTTCTTCCATCTTGGCTAAAGCATGCCAGTCACCTTTTTGACACATCATATACAATTCATATGCAGGATCATAAGCGGCTGTATTACCCTTAACTTCTTTCAAATACGCATCAACTACATTAATTAACATAAAGCGGAAACGTTCAATTTCATTGCGGCTAAAAAATGTATCAAAATATTTAGTTGCTAGCTTATTAACGTCAGCATTAGATGCATTTTTAAGCAAATCAGGATTTTCACGATAGTTAATTAAAACTCCTTCATCAATCCCAGTTTGCTTGCTCAATTCACCGAGGTCAACATTTTCATCACTTAACAGCTGATTGCAACGCTCCACATCAGTCATAATATGTGGTTTACGCATTGGCATCGGCATTGGAATTCTCTTAGATAATTGCGCAATAATATTGCGAGCAGCCTGCTTCATTAAGTGAGGCGCAGTTTCTTCAGGAAGACTTTGTTTAACTACTTTTCCAATCACAAAAGTGTGATCTGTAACTTCATATCTTTGCGTAGTTTGATTAAACTCTTCACCACATACGCCACTGACAGTGACATCAGCAGTAGAAGCTTGATCATAGTCAAAAAAGATATGTTTTTTATCACCAGTAAGCGGTGAAAATGGCATGTTATCAGTAGTAAAGACCTGTACATATACCAAATAATTCAAGTCGTTATCCTTGAACATCTTAATTGCACGGTCTTCCATAAAATCTTCATAAATCATATCTTGTTTTGGCATGATAAGTCTTCCCCTCCTTCCTCACATTACAGCTGTAATTATAACAAATATTAACTAAAAATGATAATCCCTCAGCTATTTATTAGATTTAGGCTAGATAATTACCTGCAGCAAGGTACAAGTCGTACCATTCTTGTCTAGTAAGTGCAATTTCACTACCTTTAGCAGCATCTTTAATATGCTCTGGATTCATTGAGCCGACTAACATCTGAATATTTGCAGGATGACGCAAAATCCAAGCAGCAGCAATCGCATTTTTGCCAACATCATATTTATCAGCTAATTTTTGTAATTCTGCATTTAATTTAGGGAAGCCATCATTATTGATGAACGTTCCTTCAAACATCCCGTATTGGAATGGTGACCAAGCTTGGACAGTCACATGATGCAAGCGGGCATAGTCTAAAAATTGTCCATCACGATCAATAGAAGAATCATCAAGCATATTCGTGTGCATTCCAAAATCAATCATTCCTGTATGTTTCAACCCAAATTGCAATTGGTTAAACATTAGGCGTTGGCTAAGCGCACTTTGTAACAATTCAAATTGAGCAGAATCAAAGTTTGAAACACCAAAAAAGCGTACCTTACCACTTGCTTGAAGCTCATCAAAGGCTTCAGCCACTTCTTCTGGATCAAACAGGGCGTCAGGTCTATGCAAAACAAGAGAATCCAAATAATCGATTCCCATTCTGCTTAAAATTCCATCAACGCCCTTTAAGATATGTTCTTTTGAAAAATCATAACGTTTTCCAGGTACAATACCAGTTTTGGATTGAATGAATAAATCTTCACGCTTAATATGCATCTGCTTTAGCGCTTGACCAAAGACCTCTTCAGATTTGCCACCGCCATAAATATCGGCAGAATCAATAAAATTAATTCCTGAATCATAAGCTGCTTGAATAGCAACTTGAGCTTCAGGAATACTCTTTTGATCCATTCTCATAATTCCTAAGGCCATCGCAGGAATATCTAAAGTAGTACAGCCCATCTTTATTTGCTTCATAATGAAAGTCCTTTCAAAAACTATTTTCCTTAATTATGCTCCTTTTTAGGGCAAAACAAAACTGATTTACCAAATGGCAAATCAGTAATAGCTTTAATAGATCTTTTCAACTTGTTCTTGAATGCTATCCTTGTCCAAGAATTCATCGTAAGTTGTATCCTGACGACTCACAATGCCCTTAGGTCCTACTTCGATAATGTGGTTAGCAATAGTTTGAATAAATTCGTGGTCGTGGGATGCAAATAGAATTGAGCCAGGATATGAAACCAAAGCGTCATTTAATGCAGTAATTGATTCCAAATCTAAGTGGTTAGTTGGATCATCCATGATCAAAACATTAGCTGGTTCAAGCATCATACGTGATAATTGACAACGAACCTTTTCACCACCGGAGAGGACCTTAATCTTCTTTTCGATTTCATCCCCGCTAAACAACATTCTACCTAAGAAGCCCCGCAAGAATGTATTATCATCTTGTTCCTTAGTAGCATATTGACGAAGCCAGTCTAAAATGGTCAAATCGTCATTGTTAAAGTTAGCGTTCAAGTCACGTGACATGTAGTTAAATGCAGTAGTTTGACCCCAAGTAACTGTACCTGTATCTGGCTTAATTTTTCCAGCAATAATATCAAGCAGTGCCGTTACAGCTAAAGAGTTGCGTGATAAAAAGGCTACTTTATCACCAGGACGAACAATAAATGATACGTTGTCCAAAATCTTTTCGCCATCAACTGAGTATGAAACGTTCTCTACTTTAACCAAGTCATTACCAAGATCGCGGTGCATCTCAAACTTAACAAATGGATATTTACGAGAAGATGGCTTGATGTCATCTAAAGTGATCTTATCAAGTTGCTTCTTACGTGATGTAGCTTGACGAGACTTAGAAGCATTAGCTGAGAAGCGAGCAATAAATTCTTGTAATTGCTTGATCTTTTCTTCTTTTTTAGCGTTTTGGTTAGCTGCGAGTTCATTAGCCAACTTGCTTGATTCATACCAAAAATCGTAGTTACCAACATAAAGTTGAATCTTGCCACGGTCAACGTCACACATTTCAGTACATACTTGGTTTAAGAAGTGTCGGTCGTGGGAAACAACGATAACGATGTTAGGATAATCAGCTAAGAAGTTTTCAAGCCATTCAACGGTGTGCACATCAAGACCGTTGGTTGGTTCGTCGAGTAAAAGAATGTCAGGATTTCCAAATAAAGCTTGAGCAAGAAGAACCTTAACCTTTTCTGCTTCTGGCAATTCCTTCATCATTGTTTGATGTTCATCTTCAGGGATGCCTAAAGATTGCAATAATTTAGATGCATCGGCTTCAGCGTTCCAACCGTCAAGTTCCGCAAACTTGCTTTCAAGTTCAGCCGCCTTTACACCATCTTCATCGCCAAAGTCTGGCTTAGCATAAAGAGCATCCTTTTCCTTCATTACTTGGTAAAGTTCTTTGTGCCCTTGAATTACGGTGTCCATAACGGTGAAATCATCGAAAGCAAAGTGGTCCTGGTTCAAGCTAGACATACGTTCATTAGGATCAATGCTGATTGAACCGGTAGTTGGTTCAAGTTTGCCTTCCAATAATTTAAGAAAAGTTGACTTGCCGGCACCATTTGCACCAATTACGCCGTAGCAGTTGCCCGGAGTAAATTTTAAATTTACGTCTTCATATAATGTACGGCCGCCAAATTTAAGACTTAAGTCGGATACTGTAATCAATCGTTATACCTCACTTTTAAAATATAAAAATATGTATAAGTATATCAAAAAAAGCAGGTTTAAATAAGTAGAAAACCTGCTTTTTCAATGTTTCTTAGAACTTTTTAAAACTATCTAATTTTTCCTGGGTAATATCACGAATAATCGCTGTAGCTAAATCAACTGATGCCTTGAAGTCCTTGTAGCTACTGAAGCAGTATGGTGAGTGTTCATAGCGAACTGGAATACCAATTACGATAGTTGGTGCACCATTTTCGTAGTAAATTGCGGCACCATCTTGTCCGCCACCAGTTCTAACTGAGCGAGTATATGGAATGTTGTTCTTGTCGGCTAAGTCGCAAGCATATTGTTGGAACTTAGGATTTGGTAAAAATGTGGTATCCATATCGCGAAGCATTGGGCCGCGCTTTAAACCAGTTTGAGAAAGCCAATCTGGAGTAAAGGTATCATCTGCTGGGCAACTTTCAAGAACAATACATAAATCTGGCTTAACTTTTCTAGCCGTTACGTACGCACCACGCAAGCCAACTTCTTCTTGGCTGGACAAAGCTGCAACAACATCTAAGTTGGTTTCTTCCCCCTTTAAGTTGTCCAAAATGTCTACCATTGCACCAGCGCCGAAGCGGTCATCGAAATCTTTGCCAAAGAACAAACCGGACTTTTCATTGTATTCGCATTTTACGTCGACAAAGATTGGGCAACCCGTGTCAATCTTGTAGTCGTTAATCGTTTCTTCACGGCTGCTTGAACCAACGTCGATTGACATATCAGCAACGTCTGGCACATTGTTTCTTTCAGCTGCAGTCATAAAGTGTGGTGGCTTAGTTGCGACAACGCCGGGGATATATTCGCCATCACGGTTTCTTACTTTAACTTTTAATGCAGGAATATTGTATTTTACCCAGCCGCCAAGCGGAACAAACTTGATTAACCCATTTGGACGAACAGCTTGAGTAATAAAGCCAACTGCATCTGAGTGTGCATCAAGTTGAATTACAGGACGATTGCCCTTGTTTTCTTTCTTAGATGCGTACAAGTTAAGCATTCCGTCAGTTTCAATATTGGCAGTCTTTTCTGCATAACTAGCAAAAAGCTTAACGAATTCTTCTTCAAAACCAGATGTTGCATTAGCATCTGAGAATTCTTTAAGCATTTGGATTTCTTGTGCCTTTTCCATATTTTTCTCCTTTATTAAGTTTATAATGTAGAATGTTCCAATAAATTAGATATCATATTTTAAAGATGTATTAACGTCGCTAAAAAAATAATTAGCGGAATTGTAACCACAGCACTTAAAGTAGATAGACACATCAATTTAGTTGGAAATTTAACATCATAATTACTAATCAAACTAAATAAAACAACTACGCCTGCTACAGGACATGCAGCCATAATCAAAGTAGTTATTTTAGCGGTATAGCTTAATGGAATTAAGACTAAAATACCTAAAACTAATAGTGGAAACACAATGTTTCTAACTAAAACACCACTCCAAGCCAAATAATCATGCCAATCATCTTTCAAATTAATTGATCCTAAATTTGTTCCGATAACAATCATACTTAAAGGTGTATTTATATCTGAAATATAGTTCATTGGTGTAACAAGCAAATCCGGAATTTTAAATTGAGTGACAAACAATATCATCCCAATTGCCGCAGCAATAATATTAGGATTAAGTACGGCTTGCCGCACTTGCTGACCAAATGAATTATGCTTGTCTTGGAACATACTTATTCCGTGAGTCCACATAAAAATATTATAAACGATCAAATATGGAACGGCATAGAAAACGCCGTTACTTCCCAAAATTGCTTGAACTAGAGGTATTCCCATAAATCCAGCATTAGTATACGTTCCAGAATATCTTAAAACTGTTCTTTTTTGCTTGTCTACAATTACTTTTGGGTTAAAGATTACAGTGCTAAGTATAATTTTGAAAACAAACAGCAAAGCTATCAATGCAAATAGCAAACCAAATTCAATTAATCTAGCATAAGTAAATTGTTGATTGAAAGATCGGATAATTAAACATGGCGAAACGATATACAATAATACTTTAGTTAAATCTTTTGCGGTTTGTGCATGAATGAATTTTATCTTATAACATAACCAACCTACTGCCATAAGAATAAACATAATAGCCACTTGTTTAGTTGGAACAATAAAAGTCAATATCTTACATCCTTTCTTTAAAATCATTTTATCATATTGAATTAATCCCTAATTTTCATGTTGTTAGTATCAGAAAGAAGTCAAAAATGAAAGAAAAACCAATTTGGAAACGTAATTTATTCGTATTATCAATTGCCGTCTTTATCGCAGGAATCGCCTTTTCAGAAATTATGCCTTTCTTGTCGCTATACATTAACACGTTAGGTAATTTTTCTCACCAACAACTTAACTTTTGGTCTGGGATTGTTTATTCTGGCACATTCATTGTTTCAGCAGTTGTTTCTCCTTGGTGGGGTAAATTAGCTGATAAAAAAGGGCGTAAACCAATGATTCTACGTGCCGGAATCGGAATGGCAATCGTAATCGCCTGCATGGGATTAGTTCAAAACGTCTGGCAACTGCTTTTACTCAGAATGCTTCAAGGTGTGTTTGCCGGTTTTATTTCTAACTCAAATGCACTAGTTGCTACTGAAACGCCAAAAACAAATTCTGGTCAAGCCTTAGGGACTATTGCTTCAGCAACAACTGCCGGAACCTTACTTGGACCACTTGTCGGTGGTGCTTTAACTTCCATCTTTTCATACCGCGTTACCTTTATGATCACTGGTGGACTTCTTTTAATCTGTTCAGTTTTGGTATTATTCTTCGTTCATGAAGACGACTTTAAACCCGTCACTACTAAGAAGCTTGATAAGGCTAGCGGCGTTATTAAATCTTTGCGCTCGCCGCAACTGATCTTTGGCTTGCTTTTGACAACCATGATCATCCAAGCAGCCAACAATTCAATCAACCCAATTGTTTCGTTATATGTACGTCAGCTTCTTAACAATCACGGCAACGTCGTCTTTATCTCTGGAGTAATTGCTGCCCTTCCCGGAATTGCTACTTTCTTAGTTGCATCCCGCTTTGGCGCACTTGGCGATAAAATCGGTACTCACAAGATTATCATTGCAGGCTTTATTGCCGCATCGATTTTCTTCTTCCTGACTGCCTTTGTACAAAACACCATCGAACTTGGAATCTTACGTTTCTTAGTTGGCTTTTCTGATGCTTGCTTATTCCCACAAGTTCAGACCATGTTAACAAAAAATTCGCCGGCAGCAGTTACTGGGCGAATCTTTTCATGGAACCAGTCGGCAATGTACATTGGTAATATCATCGGGCCACTTCTTGGTTCAACCGTTTCCGGTTTATTTAACTACAGCACCGTCTTCCTAGTAACAACTGGCATTGTTTTACTAAACTTAGTGCTGTTCAGAATCAATGTAATCAGAAATTTAGCAAAATAATTTTTAAACTCTTATCCCTAGTTATGAGGCAAGAAATATTGCGCAAACTCATTACGATATTGGGTAGGAGTTTTATTTTTCCATTTTTTAAAATTGCGGTTCAAGACATGGCTATTAGAAAAGCCACTCTCAAAGGCAACAACCTCGATGCTCTTATCAGTGCTCAGCAGCAATTCCCTAGCCTTCATTAAACGAAGAAGCCGCAAATATTCTGAAATCGACATCTTCGTATTTTCTTTTAATTGCTGATTAAGCGTAACGTGGGAAGAATTAAAGTGTTCAACTACGTCTTGAACGGTAATCTCTTCTGTAAAATGGCTATTTAAATAATCAATCAGATCCTGACTTAATGAGCGATTAGGACTAATCTTGTTAGTCTTTACTTCATTAAAATTCTGATCAAGCAATACAATAATTTTCATCAACTCAATCATTATTAAAAAGCGAACATCATCATCAACCTGTTTAGAGATCAAGTTTGAAATTTTCAACATCGATTGGCAAAGCTCTTGATATGCTTTAGCGTTTTTTGCAGTCTTCTTTCCTAATAAATCGATATTCCAATTCACACTTGATGGATACTGGCTCAATAGATAATCATCATCAATAATCAAACCAATAGAATCCCAATCACCATCTTCACCTGATGAGCTGTGGATTCTTGCTCGATTAACGCACCAAAAGTCTCCGCTATTGAAGTGATATGTGTGCCCTTCAATTGCAAAGCGAAGATCTTCTCCCTTTATCAAATAATTTAATTCAATTCCTTGATGCCAGTGCTCTGATATATTTACATCCGTATCACGATAAAAATAAAACGGCAATCTTGCATTATTTTGAACTTCTTCATGTCTAACCATTTTTCTAATTTGCTACTTTTTACTTTCTAAAATGACACTTACTGTCTTTTTTAAATGATATCCTTTATTTAGCTAAGAAACAAGGAGGAAACTTTTATGATTAAACTAGTTGCCGTTGACATGGATGGCACATTCTTACGCAATGATAAAACCTATGATGAAGATCGCTTTGCCAAAATCTACCAAAAATTGACAAAAAATAATATTCAATTTGTCGTGGCTAGTGGTAATCAGTATTTCCAATTATGCTCATTTTTTGAAAAATATCCTGACGTGCTCTACGTCGCAGAAAATGGCGCCTTGATTCGTAGCCAAAAGAAAATCATCTCTTTGCACCAATACCCTCACTCCTCAGTAAAAAAAATCGAATCCTTTTTGAACAATTTATCTGAAATTAAATTCTTGGTGTGCGGAGCTGAGAACGCTTATGAACTAAGAAGACTGGGTCAAGAATACTTCGACTCTTCCAGCGATTACTATTATCATCTTCAAAAAATTGACGACTTCGATGAAATCGATGATCGTATCTTAAAGTTTGCTATCTCTTGTCCTGACGAAAAAACTGATTATTACGTTCAACTATTTAAAGAAAAATTGGCAGACATTGCGGAAGTAACTTCAAGCGGCCACGGCGATATTGATATCATTCAGCCAGGTATCCATAAAGCTAATGGTCTTAAAGAATTAGGCACAGATATTGGTGTCACTCTTGATGAAATGGTTGCTTTCGGTGATGGTGGAAACGACTTAGAAATGATTAAAGAAGTTGGCGATGGCGTGGCAATGAAGAATGCGACTCCAGCTTTATTAAAGGTTGCTAACCACGTCACTAATACCAATGAAGAAGATGGCGTTTTAAACTATCTCGAAGACTTACTTGATAAGCAATAATTTCTTAGTTATAATAGAGTAGAGGGAGCTTATTCTCGCCCCTCTCATTGCACCGGACGTACGGT
>NZ_CABUIW010000039.1 GCF_902491705.1 uncultured Lactobacillus sp.
TTGTTCTTTATTAAATTTAGTCATAATAAAAGACCCAAAAGTGTCTAACTTTTGGGTCTCACTTCAGATTTCACCTGACTTATAATATTTTTAAATTAGGCAATCTTTTTCTTGAATTACGAAAAATACATTGTTATACTAACAGTGTCGATTGGGAAATGTATGGATGTTGGATGTACGTCTCTCTTATATTTTTAAGCATTCTGGGACAGAAATCGACACATATAGGGTCATAACTCGTTCCAGGGAAAGGAGGGAACGATGGATTCGGACTTTTCTTTGCTCGAAGCGCTCGTTCCCGACGTCTTAAAGATTCTTCGACAAAGATATCTTGTCCTTGAGCAGATATCATTGCATGCACCAATTGGTCGCCGCAGTGTAGCTCAGCATTTAGGTCTTTCAGAAAGAAACATTAGAACTGAAACTGAGTATTTAAATCATTTAGGTTTAATTGAAATTAAAAGTTTTGGAATGTTTTTAACTGAAAAGGGTGAGAAGACATTAAAAGACGCAGGGCCATTGATTGATCGTCTCTTTAATGCCAGAGAAACAGAAGTAGCTCTTGCCAAGAAATTAGGCATTGATAGAACTCTGATTGTCCCTGGTGACGCTGATTTACAAGATCGCGTGTATGAAGAGATGGGTGAAGAATTAAGTTCAGCTTTGAATTTACTCTTGCCATTAGGTCATTCAATAGTTACAATTCTAGGTGGAGCTGCTTTAGCAAAATCTGCTAAGTATTTATCTCCAGAGTTAGGTAATAATCGCCAACTAGAATTTGTTCCGGGTCGTGGAGCCTTGGGCGAAAATGTAGAAACACAAAGTAATACAATCGTCCAAGAAATGGCTGCTAAGACTTCAGGTACTTATAAGACTTTATATTTACCTGAACAAGTTTCAGCAGATGCGTATAAGTCACTTATACGTGAATCTTCGATTGCGGATGTTCTGCAAGATATTTCACAAAGTGATGCTGTTGTCCACGGAATTGGGTTAGCTCAAGAAATGGCACAGCGCAGAGGTTATAATTCTATTAAGCTCTCTAAGCTTCGTGAAAAGAAAGCCATCACCGAATGTTTCGGGTGTTTCTTCGATGAAAATGGCAAGGTTGTCGACCGTATCACCCAGGTTGGATTACAGTTTGAGAACCTATATAAAATACCCCACATATTTGCCTTTGCTTGTGGAAGCCACAAAGCTAATGCAATCAAAGCTTATATGCCTAATGCACCACATCAAACCTGGTTAATTACTGATGAAGGTGCCTCAAATATGATTTTAAAGGGGAAATAAAATCCCGTTTAAAATAAATGTTGTTTATAGTTCTTAAGGAGGACTTTAGGTTATGACAGTTAAAATTGGTATTAATGGTTTCGGCCGTATCGGTCGTTTAGCATTCCGTCGTATTATGGACCTTGGCGAAAAGTCAAAGGATATCGAAGTTGTTGCTATCAACGACTTGACTACTCCAGCAATGCTTGCTTACTTGCTTAAGTACGACACTACTCATGGTACTTTCAACCACGAAGTTTCATCAACTGAAGATTCAATCGTAGTTGACGGTAAGAAGTACCACGTATACGCAGAACCACAAGCACAAAACATTCCATGGGTTAAGAACGATGGTGTTGACTTTGTTCTTGAATGTACTGGTTTCTACACTAGCAAGGCTAAGTCACAAGCTCACCTTGACGCAGGTGCTAAGCGTGTATTGATCTCAGCTCCAGCTGGTAACGACTTGAAGACTATCGTTTACTCAGTAAACGAAAACACTTTGACTGCTGATGACAAGATTGTTTCAGCTGCTTCATGTACTACTAACTCACTTGCACCAATGGCTAACGCTTTGGACAAGGAATTCGGTATCGAAGTTGCTACTATGACTACTATCCACGCATACACTGGTACTCAAATGACTTTGGATGGCCCTTCACGTAGTGGTAAGGAACAAGACGCTCGTGCAGCTGCTGAAAACATTATTCCTCATACTACTGGTTCAGCAAAGGCTATCGGTTTGGTATTGCCTGACTTGAACGGTAAGATGAACGGTCACGCACAACGTGTTCCAGTTCCAGATGGTTCAGAAACTGAATTAGTATCAATCTTGAAGAAGAAGGTTACTGCTGACGAAGTTAACGAAGCTATGAAGAAGTACGAAAGCCCATCATTTGCTTACAATGGTGACCACATCGTTTCAAGCGACGTTATCAACATGACTGCTGGTTCAATCTTTGACCCAACTCAAACTATGGTAACTACTGCAGGTGACAAGCAATTAGTTAAGACTGTTGCTTGGTACGACAACGAATACTCATTCACTTGCCAAATGGTTCGTACTTTATTACACTTTGCTACTCTTTAATTTAAAATTTAGAGATTAGATATTAAGTGGTAAAAGAGAAGGCGGAGGGAGATTCTTCCTTCCGCCTTTTTTTGAAGAAAAAATATTATCTGGAGGATAATAATGGCTAAATTAATCGTTTCAGATCTTGATTTAAAAGATAAGAAAGTTTTAGTTCGTGTAGACTTTAATGTTCCTATTAAAGATGGTGTTATTGGTGACGACAACCGTATCGTTGCTGCACTTCCTACTATTAAGTACATCATTGAACACGGTGGTAAGGCAATTTTGCTTAGTCACTTGGGTCGTGTTAAGTCAGATGCTGACAAGAAGGAATTATCATTAAAGCCAGTTGCTGAACGTTTAAGTGAATTACTTGACAAGCCTGTAACTTTTGTACCATCAAACGAAGGTAAAGAAGTTGAAGACGCAATCAACAACATGAAAGACGGCGACGTTATCGTTCTTGAAAACACTAGATTCCAAGACATCGATAATGACTTCGGCAAGCGTGAATCAGGTAACGATCCTAAGCTTGGCGAATACTGGGCAAGCCTTGGCGATGTATTCGTAAACGATGCATTCGGTACTGCTCACAGAAGCCACGCTTCAAACGTTGGTATTGCAACTGCTATGAAGGAAAACGGCAAGAAGGCTGCTGCTGGTTTCTTACTTGAAAAGGAAATCAAGTTCTTAGGTAACGCTGTTGAAAACCCAGTTCACCCATTCGTAACTATCTTGGGTGGTGCTAAGGTTTCAGACAAGATCGGTGTTATCGAAAACTTAATTCCTAAGTCAGACCACATCTTAATCGGTGGTGGTATGGCTTACACCTTCTTAGCTGCACAAGGCCACAAGATTGGTAAATCATTATTCGAAGCTGACAAGGTTGACCTTGCTAAGAGTCTTTTGGAAAAGGCTGGCGACAAGATTGTTCTTCCTGTAGACAACGTTGCTGCTACTGAATTCTCAAACGACGCTTCAAGCGAAATCGTTGGTGACGATATTCCTGACAACATGATGGGTCTTGACATCGGTCCTAAGACTGTTGAAAAATTCAAGGAAATCTTGAAGGATGCTAAGACTGTTGTATGGAACGGCCCAATGGGTGCATTCGAAATGCCTAACTTTGCTAAGGGTACTTACGCAATTGCTGACGCTTTAGCAGACTTGACTGACGCTACTACTATTGTTGGTGGTGGTGACTCAACTTCAGCTGTTAAGAAGTCAGGTGTATCTGACAAGATTACCCACATCTCAACTGGTGGTGGTGCTTCACTTAACTACCTTGAAGGTAAGGAATTGCCAGGTATCGCTTGCGTTTCAGACAAGTAATTTAAGCTAAGGAAAGGATAATAGACTAATGAGTCGTACACCAATTATTGCTGGTAACTGGAAATTACATATGAACCCAGACCAAACTACTGAGTTTGTAGATGCTGTTAAGGACAAGTTACCAGATCCAAGTAAGGTTGAATCACTTATTTGTGCTCCAGCAGTTGACCTTGATGCTTTGAGAAAAGCTGCTAAGGGCTCAAACTTGCACATCGGTGCAGAAAACTGCTACTTTGAAGACGAAGGTGCTTACACCGGTGAAACTTCACCTAAGGTCCTCAAAGAAATGGGTATGGACTACGTAATTATTGGTCACTCAGAACGTCGTGGCTACTTCCACGAAACTGACGAAGACATTAACAAGAAGGCTAAGGCAATCTTTGCTAATGGCTTAAAGCCAATCATTTGCTGTGGTGAATCACTTGAAACCCGTGAAGCTAACAAGCAAGAAGACTGGGTAGTTGCTCAAATTAAGGCTGCTTTAGATGGTCTTACTGCTGAACAAGTATCTTCACTTGTTATTGCTTACGAACCAATCTGGGCTATTGGTACTGGTAAGACTGCTTCATCAGACCAAGCTGAAGAAATGTGCAAGACTATTCGTGAAACTGTAAAGGACTTGTACAACGAAGAAACTGCAGAAAACGTTCGTATTCAATACGGTGGTTCTGTAAAGCCAGTTAACGTTAAGGAATTAATGTCAAAGCCTGACATTGACGGTGGCTTAGTTGGTGGTGCTTCACTTAAGCCTGAATCATTCTTAGAATTGGTAAACTACCAAGACTAATTTTGATCATAAAGAAAATAGCTTCTGCAAATGCAGAAGCTATTTTTGTGTTTAAATAACGATTTATTAAAGTAGAAGTGATATCTAATATATAAATATAAGCGTTTTCTGGTAATAATAATAACGACTAATCACTTGTATTTTGATGAAGACTAAGTATAATAAGAGTTGGAAGTTATGATTGAACGGATTATAACTTCCGAATATTCAGTCTCTGCCTAATAATTCCTTATTACTTAATAAATATAAAACTTTACGGCAGAAGATACATCTATATCTATATCACTTTCTAGGGAAGCAGTTATGAAGAATTTTCATAACTGCTTTTTTATTTTTCTAATTAGGATTTACAGAGAATTTTTGATTAATTGGTGGAAAAGTAGGAAGTTTGAGTGGAGTTACATGCCATTGAGTAAACAAGACAGAGGTTAATAAGATAAAAGGAACATCTTCTGGCTTTTTAATCTCGCATGCTAATACAACGCCTTTGTCCTCCATAATAGTTTTAACGTTGGCTACTTTCTTGACTCCAGATCTAAAAGTATAGGTACCGTGTTTAATACTACCAGTTACGATATAGTTAAGTTGTGTAAGATAAAAAATATTTGTGTTTGGAGTATTCAATTTCTTTACTCCAACCAAAGAGTGATTTACCACATCAATAGTGAAAGAGGCAATAATGCCAGCACCATCTGAAAATAGACGTCCAACTTCATTTTTATTTATATCATTTAGATAAAGAGTATGGTTGGGATTATCTAAGTTGCCTTGAATAAAGAATTCAACTTTTTTATTAGAAGCAATGACAGGTATTTGGCCATAATCTTTTTCTTGATTAAGCTCTAACCAAAACAACATGCTGTTCACCTCTATTCTTGTTGATTATCTTTAATAAATTGATTAAGAATATAAGCTACGCCATCTTCATTATTGGTTTTAGTAGTGACTTGGGCGATATCTTTAATTAAAGGGATTGCGTTACCCATTGCAACACCGACTCCTGCAGCCCGAATCATGCTTTCATCGTTTAAATTGTCACCAATAGCAGCAATTTCGTCTTTTTTGATGCCTTTCAATTTAGCATAGTCGAGTAGTGCGAGACCTTTTTGTGCTTTTGCAGCATTAATTTCAATGTTTGAAGATGAGCTAGAAGTAACTACTAAGTCGCCTAGTTTGGCAATTTCTTTTTTAACATCAGAAAAAGCCTCATGTCCGCGTGAATCAAAAGCTATGAATTTCATTACTTCGATCCCAGGTTTGGCTAATAATTCTGTGAAGCTAGTGACTTGTTTCATATTCATAATTGTTTTATTACCAGCTGAAATAGCGACAGCTTGACGAAAATCGAGTAAAGGATTTAGATCAACCATTAAGTGCGCAACATTTGTAATTCGCTGATCTAAATTTTCACTGTAGACTTGGTTTTCAGTTACCACTTCAAAATAAAATCCAGCTTCATGGAGGAGATTAACGATTTGAATAGCCTTTTCGGTAGGAATACTATGTTTAACCATTAATTTGCCTTGCTCATTAAACACTAAAGCACCATTTAGATTGATGAAACCGGTATGTAAATTAGCTTCTTTTAAAATTGAACGAGATTCGCGCGGAGCACGACCTGTTGCAATAAGGAATTCAATTCCGTTATCTTGTGCATTTTTCACAGCTTGAGCATTTGTATTTGAGACAGCCATGTTTGAATTAAAAAGAGTGCCATCTAAATCGCAAGCAACTAATTTGATCATAAATTTCCTCCCAACTACTGTTAAATTAATGATACCATAAAGAGGATTAGAAAAGAGGGTGTAAGACTTGGCTAAAGAATTAATTGGCAATGATTGGGATCAAGTATTGGATCCAGTCTTTGCAAGTGAGAAGTATCACGAACTCCATAACTTTTTAAAAGAAGAATATTCCACTAAGCAAATTTATCCTGACATGTACCATATTTTCACTGCTTTTAAATTAACCCCCTTCAATAAAACAAAGGTGGTAATTTTAGGACAAGATCCATATCATAATCCTGGGCAGGCAAACGGGATGAGCTTTTCCGTCATGCCAGGCACGCCGCTTCCGCCATCACTTAAAAATATCTATAAAGAACTTTATGATGATGTTGGCGCACAACCAGTTAACCATGGCTATTTGAAGAAGTGGGCAGACCAAGGCGTATTGCTTTTGAATGCTGTTTTAACTGTGCCATATGGCCATGCAAATGGTCACCAAGGCAAAGGCTGGGAAGATGTAACTGATACAGCGATTAAGGCGTTAAGCAAGCGTGGCAAGGTAGTATTTATCTTGTGGGGAAGATTTGCACAAAACAAAATCCCATTAATTGATCAAAGTAAGAATTTTATTATAAAATCATCTCATCCAAGTCCATTTTCAGCTGATCGTGGATTCTTTGGTTCAAGACCATTTTCACGGTGCAATGCGGCATTAGTTAAATTTGGTGAGACACCGATTGATTGGCAATTGCCAGAACATGTAAGTAAATCAGATATGGAATAAGAGGTATAAAATGAGCGTATTTTCATTATTTAAAAATCAAGTTGAACAAGCTAATGAAAAAAAGAGAATCGTTTTTCCAGAAAGCGATGATTTAAGAGTATTAACTGCAGTTTCAAATTTGAACAAAGACAATATTATTGATCCAATCTTGATTGGTAAAAAAGAAGACATTGAAAAATTAGCTGCAGATAATAATTTAGATATCGATGGCGTAAAAATTTATGATCAAGACAATTACGCTGAATTAGATGAAATGGCAGAAGCTTTTGTTAAGGCTAGAAAAAAGGATACTAGCATTGCAGAAGCAAAAGCTAAATTGGCAAAGGGTAATTACTTTGGCACAATGTTAGTAAAAATGGGGAAAGCTGATGGTATGGTATCTGGTGCCGCTCACTCAACTGCTAACACTGTTTTACCTGCTTTACAATTAATTCATGCGGCTAAGGGGATGCACCGTGTATCTGGCGCATTTGTAATGGAAAAAGGCGATGAAAGATACATCTTTGCTGACTGTGCTATTAACATTGATCCTGATGAAGAAACTTTAGCAGAAATTGGTTATCAATCAGCTCAAACTGCTAAGATGGCAGGTATTGATCCTAAGGTTGCCTTTTTAAGCTTTTCAACTAAAGGCTCAGCAGATGCTCCTATGGTAAGCAAGGTTCATGATGCAGCTGAAATGTTTAAAAAGAATCACCCTGAAATTCCTGCAGATGGTGAATTACAATTCGATGCTGCTTTTGTTCCAGCAGTTGGTAAAAAGAAAGCTCCAGGTTCAAAGGTAGCTGGACATGCTAATGTATTCGTATTCCCAGAACTTCAATCAGGAAATATTGCTTATAAGATGGTTCAACGTTTAGGCAACTTTACAGCTGTTGGCCCAATCTTACAAGGTCTTGCAGCACCAGTTAATGATTTATCTCGTGGCTGCAGTGAACAAGATATTTATGACTTGGCAATTGTCACTGCCGCTCAAGCTTTAGCAAAGGATGAAAAATAATGACTAAGCTCGAAATTGATTCTGCTGAGAAGATGCAAAAGTTAGGTGCATCTTTGGCCAAAACAGCTAAACCACATGATTTGTTACTATTGAATGGTGATTTAGGTGCAGGTAAAACAACAATGACGCAAGGATTGGGCCGTGAACTTGGCGTACGTCGTCCTGTCAAAAGTCCAACTTTTACTATTGTGCGTGAATATCGTGAAGCTAAATTGCCACTTTTCCATATGGACTTTTACCGTTTGGAAAATGATGACTTATCTTCAATTGACTTGGAAGGTTATTTAGCAGAACCTGGATTGGTAGTCATCGAATGGCCACAACTAGTAATGAATGACTTGCCAGATGAATATTTGCAATTAACAATTACTCGAGTTGATGATAGTTGGGATTCAACTAAACGAGTAGTTGAGTTTAATGCTCGCGGTAAACGCAATGAAGAATGGGTTAAAGATACTCTAGCAGAATACAACAAGTAGAACATAAAAAAGATCTAGCGTGAGGCTAGATCTTTTTTATATTTGGTAAACTAAATTTTTAATGGCATCAGCACCAAACTTTTTCTCTTGATTGATTAAAATCCCTGCACAGGCTTCACTGTCGCTTAATGCATTATGGTGATGCCATAGTTCTACATCAAGTGCATCAGAAACTGTATCTAGCTTATGGTTAGGAAGTTCTGGTTCAAATCTTTTGCTAGTAGCTAAAGTATCAATAACTAAGTAGTGCGGCTCAGAAATGTTGTAGCGTGCTAAGCTTTGGCGCATTACATTTGTATCAAATCTAGCGTTGTGGGCTGCAACAAGCATTCCCGGCTGATACAAACCCTTAATTTTAGGCCAAACTTCAGCCATTGTAGGTGCATTTTTAACATCATCAGCTGTAATTTGGTGTACTTGGATGTTGCGTGCATCAAATGGCATTTGAGGATTAATTACTGTATAAAAACGATCGACGATTTCATTATTTCTAACCATCACTAAGGCAAGTGAACATGCACTTTCAGGATAATGATTAGCCGTTTCGAAATCCATTGCAATAAAATTCATGAAATCCTCCTTTGAAAATAAAGTATATCACATGAATTCATAGTGAAGCCTAGAACTTTATGCGGTAAAATAAAATAAGAAACAAAACTAGGAGGCAAAATTGTGGAATTACTTGATTTAAAAGAGCAAGGAATTAATATTAAAGAGCAAATTCCATTAAGTAGATATACTTTTACTAAAACTGGTGGTGAGGCTGAATATTTAGCTTTTCCTAAAAGTACTGAAGAAGTCGAAAAATTAGTAAAAGTTACTCGTGAAAATAAGATTCCATTAACAATTATTGGTAATGCCTCGAATTTAATCATTCGCGACGGCGGAATTGATGGCTTGGTAGTCATCTTAACTGATTTAAATAAGATTGAAGTAAAAGGTACTAAAGTAACAGCTGATGCTGGGGCACGAATTATTGATACAGCATTTGCGGCAGCTCATCACGGCTTAAGTGGTATGGAGTTTGCTGCTGGTATTCCTGGTAGCGTCGGTGGCGGTGTATTTATGAATGCTGGTGCCTACGGCGGTGAAATGCAAGAAGTTGTTGAGAGTGTTTATGTGTTAACTCGTGAAGGAGAATTTAAGACTTATTCTAATAAGGAAATGCAATTCTCATACCGTCATTCAATAGTACAAGAAAATGGCGATATCGTCTTAAGTGCAACTTTTAGTTTAAAGCCTGCAGATAAGCTCGAAGTGCTAGATCATATGCACTATTTGAATGCACTTCGTCAATATAAGCAACCACTTGAATATCCTTCATGTGGTAGTGTATTTAAGCGACCAACAGGACACTTTGTAGGTCCGATGATTATTAAAGCAGGACTTCAAGGTAAGCAAATTGGTGGAGCACAAGACTCAATTAAGCATGCTGGCTTTATTGTTAATAAAGGCGGAGCTACTGCCACTGATTACCTTAATTTGATTCATCTTATTCAAAAGACGATTAAAGAAAAATTCGGTATTGATTTGCATACCGAAGTTAGAATTATCGGGAAAGAAAAATAGAATAGATTATGAGACAAGCTACAGGCTGCAAAGCTTGTAGCTATTTTTATGGGGATGGAAATGGATATTATTAAGTTAGAGCATATTACTAAACAATATGATGATGGTTTTGTTGCACTTAAGGATATAAATCTAACAATTGAATCAGGCAAATTTTATTCATTGCTTGGTCCTAGTGGTTCAGGTAAGTCTACAATTTTGCGGATTATTGCTGGCTTTAGTCAGCCTACTAAGGGAAAAGTCTTTTTTGATGGTAAAGACATTACTGATCTTGATGCAGCAAAAAGACACATTAATACGGTCTTTCAGAACTATGCTCTTTTTCCGCATTTAAACGTTTTTGAAAATGTCGCTTTTGGCTTAAAAATTAAAAAGAAACCGATGAATGAAATTAAGCCAGCAGTTAGGGATGCTTTGCATATGGTGCGGCTTGATGGCTATGCTAATCGTGAAATCTCTGAACTTAGTGGTGGTCAGCAGCAGCGTGTGGCTATTGCGCGGGCAATAGTTAATGAACCAAAGGTGCTTTTGCTTGATGAGTCATTATCTGCCTTGGATAAAAGATTGCGTAAAGACATGCAGTTTGAATTAAGAGCAATTCAGAAAAAGCTGGGAATAACTTTTATTTTTGTTACGCACGATCAAGAAGAAGCTCTTTCAATGAGTGACGAAATTTTCGTTTTAAATGATGGCAAGATTCAACAGAGTGGTAGTCCAGTGGCAATTTATGATGAACCAGTTAACGACTTTGTTGCACGCTTTATTGGGGACTCTAACATTTTATCTGGACGAATGATTAGAGACTATGAAGTTGAGTTTGCCAATAATAAATTCAAATGTGCAGACGGTGGTATTAAACCTAATGAAAAAGTAGAAGTCGTTATTCGACCAGAAGACTTAGATATTGTCGATCCAGAAAAGGGAAAAATCGTAGTAACGGCTCAGACGCAATTATTTTTAGGTGATCACTTCGAAATTAAAGCAATTGATGCTAACGAAAATGAATGGTTAATTCATTCAACTAATGGAGTAAAACTAGGCCAAAGAATAGGTTTGTTCTTTGATCCAGAAGATATCCACGTAATGCGGCTTAATGAAAGTCAAGCAGACTTTGATGCCAGAATTGAGAAATATGAGGGGGAGGAAAATGAAGACTAGAAAAGCTCTATTTTTAATCCCTTATCTGATGTGGATTATTCTATTTGTTATTTTGCCTATTTTATTGATTCTTTGGTATTCATTTACTGACAGTAAAAATGGCTTTACTTTGAGTAACTACGCAGAATTTTTTAGAAATGGTACCTTTTTGCGCATGATGCTCAACTCGTTTTGGTATGCACTTATAATCACGCTTGCAACTTTATTAATATCTTATCCTGCGGCATATTTTTTGACCAAGATGAAGAATCAGCAATTATGGCTGCTTTTGATTATTTTGCCAACCTGGATTAATTTATTGCTTAAGGCCTATGCCTTTATTGGTATTTTAGGAAATAACGGCTTGGTTAACCGATTCTTACATTTGTTTGGAATTGGCCCGGTAAATATTTTATTTACTGATTTCGCTTTTATCTTTGTAGCAACATATATTGAAATTCCATTTATGATCTTGCCAATTTTTAACGCTATTAAAGAAATTAATCCGGCAGTCATCCAAGCTTCAGAAGACTTAGGTGCAAGTAAATGGCAAACTTTTAGATATGTATTGTGGCCACTGTCTCGTCCTGGCGTAGAAAGCGGCGTACAAGCGATTTTTATCCCATCACTATCATTATTCATGTTAACCAGATTGATTGGTGGTAACCGTGTTATTACTTTAGGTACAGCGATTGAAGAATACTTCATGACTACAATGAACTGGAATATGGGTGCAACAATTGGCGTAATTTTGATTGTATTGATGGTAGTTGTAATGTTGATTACCAGTAGAAAAGCTAGAAGAAAGAAGGTTGACTTATGAGAAACAGACATTTAATTGCTAGAGTCTACCTGATTTTGACACTTGTCTTGCTTTATGTGCCTATCTTCTATTTGATCTATTTTTCTTTCTCTAGTGGGAAAAATATGAATAAGTTTGAGCATTTCACTTTTGCTCATTATCAAACGCTTTTTCAAGATAATCGATTATTGGCAATCTTTTTAGAGACAATTTTGCTTGCGCTCTTATCAAGTTTAATTGCCACGATCATTGGTACTTTTGGTGCAATTGCAATTAATGGCATGAAAAAAGAAGCTCATCGAAAGACTACTTTAGCTTTAAACAATGTGCTGATGGTATCGCCAGATGTAATTATCGGTGCCAGCTTCTTGATCTTCTTTACTGCACTAGGTATTGGCTTAAACTTTGGTTCAGTGTTATTGAGCCATATTGCATTTTCCATTCCGATCGTAGTTTTGATGGTCTTGCCAAGGCTTAACGAAATGGATATGTCCTTAATCGATGCTGCAAGAGACTTAGGTGCTAATTCATGGCAGGTGTTTAGCAATGTGTTAATTCCAGCAATTATGCCAGGTATTTTTTCCGGTATGTTTATGGCATTAACGTATTCGCTAGATGACTTTGCCGTAACTTTCTTCGTTACTGGTAATGGCTTTTCAACATTATCTGTTGAAATTTATTCAAGAGCTCGTCAAGGGATCGATTTAGAAATCAATGCTTTAAGTACAGTTATGTTCTTATTCGTTTTAGTACTAGTCGGGATCTATTACTTTATCACTACTAAGAAGAGTAGACGCAAGAATCACAGAGTACTAGGAGGATTGGTAAAATGAAAAAGATTTTCATTGCAATTATCGCAATTCTCTTAGCATGTTTGGGTCTGGCAGGTCTTGCTCATCATTTGGAAAAGCCAGCTACTGAAAGGAAAAGCCAAAGTTTAATTATTTACAACTGGGGCGACTACCTTGATCCTAAATTAATTAAAAAGTTTGAAAAACAATCAGGCTATCACGTAGTTTATGAAACTTTTGATTCAAATGAAGCCATGTATACTAAGATCAAGCAGGGCGGTACTGCCTACGATTTAACTATTCCTTCAGAATATATGGTTACTAAGATGCGCAAAGCACATTTGCTTGATCGATTAGATAAACAAAAAATTCCTAACATGAAATATATTGGCAAGAGTTTTTTGCATAAGTCATTCGATGTAAACAATGATTACTCAGTACCATATTTCTGGGGAACGCTTGGTATTGTTTATAACGATAAATTTGTTAAAAAGGGTTCAATTAAAAACTGGAATGATCTTTGGTCAAAGAAATACCGTCATCAGATTTTATTAGTTGATTCTGCAAGGGATGCTATGGGTATGGCATTAACCTCTCTTGGTTATTCAATGAATACAACTAGCAGCATGAAGCTAAATTTAGCGCAAACTAAATTAGATGGGTTAGGTCCGAATATTAAAGCAATTATTTCAGATGAAATGAAGATGTATTTGGTTCAAAATGAAGCTGCGATCGGTGTTACTTGGTCAGGTGAAGCACATGAAATGATGGAGAATAATCATCATTTGCATTATGTGGTGCCAGAAGAAGGCTCGAATTTGTGGTTTGACAACTTCGTTGTGCCAAAGACTGCCAAAAATAAAAAAGGTGCATTTGAATTCATTAACTTCATGCTAGAACCAAAGAACGCAGCACAAAATGCACAATATGTTGGCTATGCTACTCCAGATGTAGCTGCACAAAAATTGCTGCCTAAACGTGTTAGAAATGATCGTCAATTTTATCCTGATCAAAAAACGTTGCGTCATTTGCAAGTCTTTAAGGATTTAGGCCCCAAAAAGACGCAGGAATATAACGATCTATTTTTAGAATTTAAAATGTATGCACGATAGAAGAGGTTCGTTATAATTAAAGAAGAAAGGAGTTTTCAATGCATTTTGCTTTTTCTAATCTATTTACTTGGAACAATTTATCAATAGCATTAGATGTCTTAATCATTTGGTATTTGGTATACCGTTTGATTATGATGATTCGCGGCACTAAGGCAGTTCAACTTGCTAAAGGAATCGTCTTTATCTTTATCGTTAGAATTGTCGCAGGTTTGCTTCAACTACATGCCGTGACCTATATTGTTGATCAAATTGTTTCATGGGCAGTAATCGGAATTATCGTCATCTTTCAGCCAGAAATTCGTAGAGGATTGGAGCGTTTAGGTCGCACCCCAATTTTTAATGGACGAGGCGAAAGCCCACACGATCAATCAGTAAGAATGGTTAAAGAACTAGATAAAGCCATTCAATATATGTCTAAAAGACGAATTGGTGCTTTAATCACAATTCAGCAAGATACGGGTTTGGATGATTATATTGAAACTGGAATTAAGCTAGATGCTGATATTTCTGGTGAACTGCTAATCAATATTTTCATTCCTAATACTCCTTTGCATGATGGTGCGGTAATTATTAACAATAATCGAATTGCTGTAGCTGCCGCTTATTTACCGTTGTCTGATAGCAGCATGATTCCTAAGCGATTAGGGACAAGACACAGGGCAGCTGTCGGAATTTCAGAAGTAACTGATGCTGTTACGATTGTTGTTTCTGAAGAAACCGGTGGTGTAACTATTACGCGAAATGGACGCTTCTTATTAGACCTTTCACGAGAAGAGTATTTGAAGTATCTGAATGCTCAACTAGTGCCAAAGGAAGAAAAGAATATTCCATGGTACAAGCGTTTAATTAATAAAGTTTGGAAATGGGGTGCAGACCGATGAAAGACTTCTGGGATAAACGTTGGTTTGTTAGAGTGGTCTCACTGCTATTTGCAATTTTATTGGTAGTATATATTGATTCAACCCAAACTGGTTTTGTAACGCAGAGTGAATCTAAAAAGACAAGACAAATGGCTAATGAAACTCAAACCATTAGCGTACCTTTGCAGGTTTCAATTAATACTGACAAGTATTATGTTGTCGGCTATCCAGAAAAAGTGAAGATCACTTTGGAAGGCTCAAATGCATTGGTTACTTCAACAGTTAATACACAAAGTTTCAGAGCTTATATTGATTTAACTCATAGAAAAATAGGTAAACAGACGGTTAAGGTGCAAGTTACTGGACTTAACAGCCAGTTGTCATATACGATTAATCCGGCAACGGTGAATGTCGATATTGAACGGAGAAAATCCCGTACCATGCCTGTTCAAATAGAGTATAATAAAAATGCTGTTGCAAATGGATATAATATTGGGACAGCCACAGTTGATCCACAAAAAGTTGAAGTTACGGGTGCTAAGGGCGAAGTAAATCAAATTGATCAAATTGTTGCTAAGCTTCCGCTCCCTAATGGCATTAATCACTCTTATCAAAGACAAGTGATCTTGGTAGCTGAAGATAGCAAGGGAAGACAGCTCAATGCTGTTATTACTCCTTCTACTGCAAATGTAAAGCTTCCTATTTCACTGTCGAAGAAAACTGTGAAGTTGAATTTAAGGCCAAAAAATGAAAAGAATAATAAGGTCTATTCAGTAACAGCGAAAAATGATCAAATAACTTTATATGGGCAGAAATCTGTTTTAGCAAAAATTAAACAGTTAAATGTGGATGTAGATTTAAAGGATATTAATTCCTCGACTGTAAGAAACTATCCTTTAGTATTACCTAGAGGTGTTGCTAGAGCTGATCCTGCAGAAGTGCAAATATCCATTAAAGTGAAAAACTCAAGCAATTAAAAAATAGCAAGAAAGGTTGTTTATTAAATGTTAAAATATTTCGGAACTGATGGTGTACGTGGTGTTGCTAACGCTGGCTTAACTCCAGAAATGGCTTTTAAATTAGGCCGTGATGGTGGTTATGTTTTAACTAAGAACAAAAAAGATGGCGAACAAGCTAAAGTTTTAGTTTCTCGTGATACTCGTATTTCTGGTCAAATGCTTGAATACGCACTTATTTCAGGCCTTCTTTCAGTTGGTATTGAAGTACTTGAAGTCGGTGTAATTACCACTCCAGGTCTTTCATACTTAGTTCGTGCTCAAGGCGCAGATGCTGGTGTACAAATTTCAGCTTCACACAACCCAGTAGAAGACAATGGTATTAAGTTCTTTGGTAGCGACGGCTTAAAGCTTTCAGATGAAATGGAAGGCGAAATCGAAAAATTAATCGATGCTAAAGAAGACAAGCTTCCTCGTCCATCTGCTGAAGGTTTGGGTACTGTTACTGACTTCCACGAAGGTAGTGCTAAGTACTTACAATTTATTGAAAATACCATTCCAGAAGATTTAGGTGGTATCAAGGTAGTTATTGACGGTGCTAACGGTGCTTCAAGTGCTCTTATTTCAAGATTGTTTGCTGACTGTGGCGTTGACTTTACCACTATTTACACCCATCCAAATGGTTTGAACATTAACGATCACTGTGGTGCTACTCATACTGAAAACTTGCAAAAAGAAGTTGTTAAGCAAGGTGCACAACTTGGTTTAGCCTTTGATGGGGATGCAGACCGTTGTATCGCTGTTGATGAAAATGGTAACGAAGTTGATGGTGACCACATTATGTACGTAATTGGTTCATACTTAGCTGAACATGGTCGTCTTAAGAAGGACACTATCGTTACTACTGTAATGAGTAACCTTGGCTTTACTAAGGCTTTGGAAAAAGAAGGCCTTAAGAATGTTCGTACTCAAGTTGGTGACCGTTACGTTTCAGAAGAAATGCGTGCACACGGCTACAACCTTGGTGGTGAACAATCAGGTCACGTTATTATGAGCGACTACCACAACACTGGTGACGGTATGCTTACTGGTCTTCACTTAATGTTAGTTATGAAGAAGACTGGCAAGTCATTAAGTGAACTTTTGAAAGATTTCAAGGATTACCCACAATGCTTAGTTAACGTTCCAGTTGCTGACAAGAAGAGCTGGAAAGAACACCAACCAATTCTTGATGCAATTGCTGAAGTAGAAAAAGATATGGATGGCAATGGTCGTGTCCTTGTTCGTCCTTCAGGTACTCAAGATTTGCTTAGAGTTATGGCTGAAGGTCCAACTCAAGAAGAAACTGATGAATACGTAAACCGTATCGTTAAGGTTGTTGAAAAAGAAATGGGTACTAAATAATTTAATAAAATACCTATGAATAAAAAGTCGTGAGTTAGCTCACGGCTTTTTGTATAATTAAAGTTGTACGATTTTAAAAGGTCGAGGGGGAATAAAAATGGCAATAAAAATAATTGCAGTTGATTTGGACGGTACATTATTATCAAGTGGTAATACTATTTTGCCTGAGACAGAAAGAATGTTGCGAGTGGCATCCGAAAACGGCATTAAAGTCGTCCTAGCAACAGGTAGACCACTTTCAGGTGCCTTGCCATTTGCACAACAATTGGGATTGTCTGGCGATGATCAATATGCCATTGTGTTTAATGGAGCAGTGGTTCAAAGTCTTGCTGGTCGCGTATTAATGAGTCAAGAACTCAACTACCAGGACTTTAATAATATGCTTCGTTTCCAACGCTTAAGTCACGTTGATGTTCATTTTGAAACTACTAAGTATTTCTTAACCTGCGACCATGATTTATCCATTCAAATGCAAATTAACGCGGCTTTGACTAACAATATTCTTAAGGTTAGAGAACGTAAGGATATACCAAAAGATTTTACTTTCAATAAAGTTGGCTTTACGTCTGCTGAGAGTGATGATCAAGTTGAAAAATTATGGAATAACTTACCATCATGGGCATTTGATTCATATGATATTGTACGAAGCTTTGATAGTATTATTGAATTAAATGCGTTAGGTGCATCAAAGGGCAATGCTTTAATGGATTTGGCATCACGTCTTAAGGTTGAGCAAAAAGATGTAATGGTATTTGGCGATCAAGGTAACGATTTATCAATGTTTGAAAATCCTAACTTTAAAAAAATTGCGATGGGTAATGCTATTGAAGCAATTAAAGAAAAAGCCGATTATGTGACTGATGATAATGATCATAACGGAATTGCTAAGGCACTTAAAAAGTTCGTATTATAAGGAAAAACAATGATTAAATTAATTGCAGTCGATATGGACGGCACACTTTTACAATCGAATAATCAAATTGGTGAAGAAACAAAAAAAGCTCTAAAAAAAGCAAACGAGCAAGGTATAAAAATTGTACCGGCATCTGGTAGACCATTGCCTGGGGTTATTCCCTACATGGAAGAATTAGGAATTAGCGGCAATGACAACTATGCAGTACTTTATAACGGCGGATTAGTACAATCTATTTCTGGTAATGTCTTAATTAGCCACCAATTTAACTATGATGAATTTAGAAAATTTGTGCAGCTACAAAAGCAAAATCCAGGTGTTAACCTTCATTTTATGAAAGAACATGATTATTGGACCTTAGATAGAAGATTGACTACTAAGATGGCAAGAATGTCCGCTGTTAGTGGTGCTCCTTTTGTAGTTAAGGATTTTGATGAAATACCTGAAGATTTTCAATTTATTAAGGCTGAATACACAGGACCAGAAGATAAAATAGATCAATTGGAAAAGAATATTCCTGATTGGCTTAAAGATTATAATGTTGCTCGCAGTGATCCAATGATTTTGGAAATTAATAAACTTGATGCCTCAAAAGGAAAAGGTATTCATCAATTAGCACAAAAATTAGGTCTTCACGATGATGAAGTCATGATTTTTGGTGATCAAGGCAACGATATGTCAATGTTTCAAAATTCAGATTTTCATAAAGTAGCAATGGGTAATGCTATTGATGCAATTAAAGCGAAGGCTGATTTTGTAACTAAAACTAATGATGAAGCTGGTATAGCCTACGCAATCGATAAATTTATTTTTTAAATGTTAGAAAAGAACATTAGATGAAGAATATAAAACAAATTATTTTGCGTGTACTTATGATAATCTGTACGGCAATTTCCTTTTTCTTATTATTAACGAGCGTAATCAGTTTAAAAATCAATGATACGCAGGCAATGGGAAAGGAAGTCATTAATCGAGTTGTAGCTGATTCAGACAACCCCAATTTAAAAGCTGGAGTCAAGTTTTTGGAGGCATCTGGATTAGAGCAGACTCTGTTAAAACAACTGCCTAAAAAGTATAAAGTTGAAATGTCTTATGCAGATTTGTATCTAGCATGCGAAAAATATAATGATAAAGGTAAATTGACACCTAAAGATCTTAATTTATCTAGTAAAACCAAACTAGAAGAAATTATTAATGAATATATGGTTAAGCAAATTAATCATAAATTGAAAGAAAGATCAGATGAGGTTTACCACGCGATCTCCATTTACGAGTACTCAATCTTTGCAGTTGCTTTATTGTTCTTGTTAGCTGCGATTTTGATTATTTTTGGTCGAGCCTCTGCTTCGATCCCATTAGCGATTGCGTCAATAGGATCATTTATGGCTTTATGGATTGCCGCAAATGAAGTTACTACAGTTTTACAAGCCAATGTGTATAGTGGTATCAGGGTAACCTTGTCCCAAGGTGTATGGATTGGTTTGATAGTTGGGTTAGCAACTACAATAGTTTGGCCGATTCTTTTAAAATTAACGAAAGAAGTTAAAGGTAAGAAATGAAGAAAATTCTTTTTGTTTGTCATGGTAATATTTGTCGCTCACCTATGGCAGAAGCTATCATGCAACATTTAATCAAGCAAAATGGTTTGGAGGATCAATACGTTGCTGAATCTAAGGCAACAACTCAAGATGCCTTAGGAAGAGGAATTGATCCACGAGCTCAACGAGAACTTGAAAAAAATAAAATGCCATATGACCGCGGACACCGCGCAAGTCAAATGACAGCTAAAGATTATGATGAATATGAATATTTAATTTGTATGGATGAAGAGAACTTCTCCGATATGAATCGAATTACTGGTGGGGATGCTCAAAGAAAAGAGCATAAATTATTAGAATTTGCCGGTTCATATGATGATGTGGATGATCCTTGGTATACTAATGATTTTGATACAGCCTATCAAGAAATTTATCGTGGCTGTGAAGGGTTAATCAAAAAATTAAAAGAAGAGAAGTAGAAAAACTGAAGTGGGACCTAAAAAGTAGACATTTTAAAACATAGGATTAATAGAGGCTTGATTCCGATATTCTTTCGGAGTTAAGCCTTTTAATCTGCTCTTTATCCTTTCTTCGTTATAGTATTTGATATATTCCTCTATAGCTTGAGC
>NZ_CABUIW010000040.1 GCF_902491705.1 uncultured Lactobacillus sp.
TTATCAAACATTTACTTAGATAAGTTTGATAAGGAATTGGAACAAAGAGGTTTGCGCTTCGTCCGTTACGCCGATGACTGCAATATTTTTGTGAAAAGTAAAATGTCCGCAGACCGGGTAATGAAATCAGTCTCGTCATGGCTAGAAAGAAAGTTATTCTTAAAAGTCAACGCCACTAAAACTAAAGTGGTTCGACCAACTAAGAGCAACTTTCTGGGTTTCACTTTCTTCAAGACTGGAGATAAGTGGCAATGTAAACCTGGCGATGATCGTAAGCAGAAGCTCTACGATAAAATTAAGCTAATCTTGAGCAGGAGAAAAGCAGCCGCTCATCCTTTGTCGTCTGTCTTTACTAAAGTAAACCAAGTAGTCAGAGGGTGGATTAATTATTTCTGTATTGGCGGCATGAAAACTTTTATAACAGAATTTGGTCAATGGTTAAGGCACAAAATTCGGGTAGTCATCGTTAAACAATGGAAAAAGCCAAGACGAATATATATTAATCTAATGCGTATAAACAAACTGTTTAAGTGCAACTTTACGGATGAGGATATTCATAAAACCGCAAATACCCGACTTGGCTTATACAGAAGAAGTACAGGTCATATAATAAATTATCTGCTTAGTCCTAAAGTATTAGGAATAAAGAAAGCGGATCGCCCAGGTTTGGTCGATCCGCTGGAATACTATTTAACTCGTTAAAGAAATACAAATGTAGCGCCGGATACGGAACCGTACGTCCGGTGCAATGAGAGGGACGAACTAATAAGTTCTTTCTACTCTATTACAAAATATATTTTTGAATAGATAAAAAATAAAATAAAAAATTTTTTAGTTTATTTTTTATAATACAAACGCAATTTAAAGTATAATCTTTATCTGATTTTTAAGATTTATATTATATATAATTTATATTATTGAATATTATAATGGCGAAAATGTGTTATTTTATATGCTAGTATAGAAATTCTAAAATACCGGTATGACGGCATTTGTGGCCTTTACTTTATAATATAGAGTGTTATTATAAAGATGCCGATGGGGATAGAGGCAATAAGGAATTAAAGGTGATAATTATGCTAGATGTATTAGAAAAACAAGTAAAATCAAACAATATTCATTTCGCAGAGCACAAATTAACAATTAAAGACGCTAAGAATTTACTTGAACAAGATGGCTGGATTATTACCAAGTAATAATAAAATATAACTTGAGTTAACCTCATAACTGTTAGACTGGAGGGTCTGATAGTTATGAGGTATTTTTTTACTAAAAATTACCACTCACCGTTAAATATATGCCGTTTACTGGATTTTTATGATTTTGATGAATGGAGTAAGTATACTAATAATCAAATAAAAAAGGAGGGCAGAAAAATGAAGGTTAAACTTAATATCGATCCCGGTTTGCCAGAAGAAAAAGCCGAGTTCTGGTTGAAAAAGATGACTGATAAAGTTAGGAAAATTACTAAAGAATTAAAGGAAGAGCAGGACTTTCTGTGGGGCTATCAAGATGGGGATGCTTATGTAATCAAATTTTCACAGATTTTCGCAATTCAAGTAGAAAATCAAAAGACTCTGATTTGCACAGAGCACGATAGCTACATTTTTAGAGGTAGATTGTATCAAGTAAAAGAGGTTCTGCCTGGGGAGTTCATTGCAGCTTCTAGAGGGACGATTATTAATTATCATTTCATTGATCATCTTGAAGTTATCAGTACAGGAAATATTGATGCAGTATTGAAAAATGGATTACGAATCCAGATTTCGCGTAGGAAAATCAAAGATTTGAAAGAGAGGCTTGGATTATGAAAAAAGTAGGGCAATTTTTAGTTAGTGGCTTAATCGGAATTAGTATTGGGATGATTTGGCTAGTAGTAGAAATTTTAGCGTCAATCCATTTTGAAGATCTAAAAGGTTCAACAATTTCAGTTTCAGACTTCTTATTTTGGGTCTTAGCATCATTTTTAATTGGTGTGTTCTTTTCTTTAGCAAGATTTGTCTTTGAGAAAGATCAATGGTCCTTAAGAAAGCAAATTGTAATTAATTTCTTCATTTTTCTGAGTGCATGGGTGGTATTCAACTTCTACCTAAGTGGCTTCCAATTTGCCGAGATGAATTTTGCAACAATAATTGGAGAATTCATTATCATGTATATCATTGCTTATGGAGCTTATATATTTAACTTATTGAATGAAGTTAAGCAAATTAATGAAAAACTGAAGAAGAAAAATTAGCAAATGAAATGTTATTTTTTTATTTTCAAATCCCTCTAAACTCTTTATAATTATAAATTGTAATCATATATTTGATTATTTATTTGGAGGGAATACATATGAAAAAACGTTTTAAATTAGCTACACTTTTTGCTGCAGCTTTGTTTGCTGCAGCTCCAGTTGCAACTTTGACTGAAAGTACTGTCTCAGCTGATGCAAGTTCAGACATCATGCAACAATATACTTTTAATGATTCAGGATTTGATTTCAATAACTCTCTAAAAGTTACTGTTAAAAAGGGTAGAAAATTCAGAACTAGTACATTGAAGAAAGATGCTAAAAATGGTCTCGAACAAGATGTACCAGGAACTGTTTCTAATCAATTCTTGACTTTG
The DNA here is from genome assembly GCF_902491705.1 of uncultured Lactobacillus sp. Lineage (GTDB taxonomy): Bacteria > Bacillota > Bacilli > Lactobacillales > Lactobacillaceae > Lactobacillus. The sequence goes on from NZ_CABUIW010000040.1 coordinate 2,611, forward strand.
AAGTATAGAGGTACTGCAGGTCAAAAGCTTTACAGAGGCGGTAAACTTTACAAGGGTAAGTACTTGAAGAATGGTTCTTATAAGATTGTTACTAACCTTGTATATCAAGTGGTTGCTAAGGATGGCCAATCTCCAGTTTCAACTGGTCCTGCTTACATTAACGGTAAGAAAGTATACGCACAATTCTTAACTGGTAACACAAGTGGCGATGAAATCATCGGTATCGTATATCCATTTACTAGCAAGGTAACTGTTAGAACTGCAAAGAAATAAGAATAGAAAAATCGATAATAAGTAGTATTTAATTATGCCTATTGCACTTCAATTTATTGAAAAGAATTGTAATATTTTGTTGACGCACATGGCTTAAGCGAGTATACTACTAGTTGAGAACAAGAAGAAGCTCCCGCTTCTCGCCTAAGTTAATTAACCTCTGGGCTGATCGATATTTTCTGTTGATTAAAGGCGGGTGATACTTATCCCGCCTTTTTCTTGTCCTCGAAATTAACACGGAGGTGAACAGTTATACCAAGAAGTTTAATCTTAAACGATAGAATTCGCGCTCGCGAAGTTCGTTTAATTGATGAAGATGGTAAGCAAATTGGTGTTGTAAACAAGATGGAAGCTTTACGTCGTGCAAGCGATGCTGGTCTTGACCTTGTTTTGATTTCACCAAACGCTAAGCCACCTGTAGCACGTATCATGGACTACGGTAAGTACCGCTTCGAACAACAAAAGAAGCTTAAGGAATCCCGTAAGAAGTCCAAGACAGTTAGTGTCAAAGAAATTCGTTTGAGTCCAACAATTGAAGGCAACGACTTCGAAACGAAGTTGAAGCACGTTCGTAAGTTTATTTCTAAAGAAGGAGCTAAGGTTCGTGTATCAATCCGCTTTAGAGGTCGTGCCATCACTCATAAGGAATTAGGTCAACAAGTACTTGAGAAGATGGCTGAATCCACTTCCGATATTGCTAATGTAATTAGCAAGCCTAAGATGGAAGGTCGTTCAATGTTCTTAATGCTCGCACCTAAGAGTGAAAAGGACAAAAATAAAAAGTAGTTAATTGGAGGAAATAGAAATATGCCAAAGATGAAAACACACCGCGCTTCTGCTAAGCGTTTTAAGAGAACTGCAAATGGTGGTTTGAAGCGTCACCACGCATTTACTGGTCACCGTTTCCACGGTAAGACTAAGAAGCAACGTCGTCACTTGAGAAAAGCTGCTATGGTTTCAAAGAGTGACATGAAGCGTATCAAGCAAATGGTTGCTCAAATGCACTAATTATTTGTTCTTGAAAAGACTATAGTAGGAGGAAATTTAAATGCCAAGAGTTAAAGGTGGAACAGTAACACGTAAACGTCGTAAGAAGGTCATGAAGCTTGCCAAGGGTTACCGTGGCGCAAAGCACATGCAATTTAAGGCTGCAAGCACTCAATTATTCGTTTCATACAAGTACGCATTCCGCGACCGTAGAAGACGTAAGAGCGAATTCAGAAAGTTATGGATTGCTCGTATCAACGCAGCTGCAAGACAAAATGATATTTCATATTCTAAGTTAATGCACGGCTTGAAGTTAGCTGGTGTTGACATGAACCGTAAGATGTTAGCAGATATTGCTTACAACGATTCAAAGACTTTTGCACAATTAGCAGAAACTGCTAAGAAGGCATTGAACTAATAATTCAAAAAAATAAGAGGCTAGGAAAAAATCCTAACCTCTTATTTTTTACTATTTTTGAATTAAAGCTCTTAATCTTATTTTCTCATCAGGTGTAGTGAAGGCAGCGTCAACCGCGTTGAGATAGAGTGTTGTTTCTTCTTCTGGCGTTAAATCAGTTTTTGTTTCAAGTAGTTTATATTCATGTGGCAAATTAGTATTTGAAACCGTCATATCGTCAGAATTAAGAGTAACTTTCATCCCTTCGTGCAGCAATTTCTTAATTGGATATGAATCAATTTGATCAAATGCCTTGGTGTTCATATTTGAAGTTGCGCAACATTCAAGGATGATTTGCTTTTTGATAAGCTCTTTTGTTAATACAGGATCTTCTGTGCAACGAATTCCGTGTCCAATTCTTTTAGCACCCATTGCTAATGCTTGACGAATAGAATCAGGACCATCAGCTTCGCCGGCATGGATTGTGTAAGGCACGCCTAATTCTTTTGCTCGATCAAAGAATGGCTTGTATTCGATATTAGGAATTGGTCCTTCAGCACCAGCTAAGTCCAGCCCAACGACGCCTTTATTTAAATACTTTTTGGCTAATTCAACAGTTTCTCTGTTTTCTTCTTGATTATCAGCAAATCGCATTAAGCAGAGAATAAATCCGGCATGTAATTCAGGTTGTGAATCTTGATCATTCAAAAATTGATTTAGTCCATCAATTGCCGCATTAATGGCATCTTCTTGTGTTAAACCTTTTTTGGTATGGAGCTGCGGTGCAAATCGAATTTCTGTATAGACCAAGCCTTGATTTTTTAATTCAGTTAATAGATCATAAACGATCGTTTGAATATCGTGCTTAGTCTGCATTAACTTATTTGGCAGTGCAAATTTTTCTAAAAACTGATCAAGGCTCTTGCAGCTAGAATCAACGGATAGTTCCTCACGTAATTCGTCATCACTTAATGCAGGATAATGATGCTCCTGCATTAATTTTTTAACAGTTTCTGCAGGTACCGAACCATCCAGGTGAAGGTGTAAATCAATAAACTTTCTCATTCAAATTCCTTTCTGATAAAAATTGATGAAATAGGTTAAATTGTTTAGTATTGTACCACTTATTAATAAGTTTGAAACAAAAATTTCTAATAGAAACACATTTTTGATATTATAGAGAGTGATAAAAAATGGAGAGTTTATATGTTATTTAGACCAAAATATACAATAAATACTATTTATAATCTGGACCCCCAGAAATTAAACGAAATGGGAATAAAAGCAGTTTTTTCAGATCTAGACAATACACTCCTTGCCTGGAACAAGTTTGAAACTGCTAAAGAGATGGACAAATTAAATAAGCGATTAGCCAAGGCAAATATTAAATTGGTTGTCATTTCCAATAATAATGCTCAGCGTGTAGGAAAAGTACTTGATCCATATCATATTGATTTCGTAGCTAAATCACGTAAGCCGTTGCCATTTGCAATTACTCGCAAACGTGAAGAAATGCATCTCACCAAAGATCAAGTAATGATGGTAGGAGACCAATTGATAACCGATATGCAAGCTGGAAACCTTGCTGGAGTTAAAACAGTATTGGTTAAGCCGCTTGTTGAAACGGATAAGTGGAATACCCGAATTAATCGTTTCTTTGAAAAAATTATCTTTTTCTTTCTTGGTTTATCGCATCGAGTAACATTTAAGGAGACTTTGCAAAATGGATGAGGACATTATTTGTATTGGTTGTGGGGCAGTGCTTCAATCAGATGATCCTAAAAAGGCAGGTTACTTGCCTAAGAGCGCACTGGACAAAGCAAGAAATGAAGAAAACGCAGAAGTTTATTGCCAACGGTGCTTTAGACTGCGTCACTATAATGAAATTATGCCGGTCGATTTAAACAATGATGACTTTTTGGCATTGCTTAATTCATTGTCTGAAAAGAAGGCATTAGTAGTTAACGTAGTTGACTTGTTCGACTTCTCTAATTCTTTACTTGCTTCTTTGAAGCGTTTTGTCGGTAAAAATGATTTTATCTTGGTAGGAAACAAGTTTGATCTTTTCCCTAAAAATTCTAGACAAAGTAAGATTAAGGATTGGATGAGACAAGAAGCTAACCGCATGGGTCTTTATCCAAAAGAAATTTTCTTAGTTTCAGCTAAGAGAAAAGTAAATTTGGAAAGCTTAATTGCTTACATTAATAAACAATCACAAGATAAGGATGTTTATTTCGTCGGCACAACCAATGTTGGTAAGTCAACTTTGATCAATGCTATCATTGATATGATGGGTGATATCCAAGATTTGATTACCACCTCACGTTTTCCTGGTACAACTTTAGATCGAATTGAAATTCCACTAGAAAATGGACACTTTTTGATTGATACACCAGGAATCATGAATGATAATCAATTGGCAACGCATTTGAATGCAAAAGACTTGGAATTGATTTCACCTAAGAAGCCGCTTAAGCCAGCTACTTATCAATTGATGCCAGGCAATACCTTATTTTTGGCAGGCCTTGGCAGAATTGACTTTTTAAAGGGTGAATCAACTAGCTTTACAGTTTATGTGGCGCGTGGCATGTATGTTCACCGTACTAAGACTGCTAATGCCGATGCTTTTTATGAAAAGCATAAAGGTGAACTACTTGCTCCACCTTCAAAGGATGATCACTTGGCACCACTTAAAGGTCAAGAATTTAGAACAGAGTATAAGAGTGATCTTTTATTTGGTGGAATTGGTTTTGTTACAGTTCCAGAGGGATGCGTTGTTAAGACTTACACACCAGATGGTATTGGTTTAGGAATTCGTCGTGCATTGATTTAGAGGTTTTCGTATGGTAAATCCAAAATGTATTGAAAAAGCACCTGCTGCTGAAGTTAAAGCTCAATTAGAACGTGAAAATGGCAAAGGCCGCCAAATTGGTATTATGGGTGGTACTTTTAACCCTGTACATATCGCTCACTTAGTTGCGGCTGAACAAGCAATGACTAAATTGCGTTTAGATGAAGTATGGTTTATTCCAGACAATATTCCACCTCATAAAAACGCTCCATTAACATCTGCTAAAGACAGAGCAACAATGCTTGATTTAGCAACTCGTGATAATCCTAAGTTTAGAGTTAAGTTGCTTGAATTGTTCCGTGGCGGCATTTCTTACACGGTAGATACAATGCGCTATCTAAAAGAAAAAGCACCACAGAATGATTATTATTTAATCATGGGAAGCGATCAGGTAAACAGTTTCCATACCTGGAAAGAAGCACCAACTTTGGCTAAGATGGTTACGCTAGTCGGCATCCGTCGTCCTGGCTATCCACAAGACCCACAATATCCAATGATTTGGGTTGATGCACCAGATATTCGTTTGAGTTCAACTGCAATTCGTCGCTCCGTGGCTACTGGCACTTCAATTAGATACTTGGTACCAGAACCAGTTAGAAAGTATATTGAAGAAAAGGGGCTTTACCTTGACGAAACTAACATTTAAAAAGACTTATTCACCATTATCTAGTGATGAAATTATTGCTAAAGAAAAAGCTAATATGGATAAAAAACGCTTTGAACACTGCGTTCGTGTAAGTGAAACTGCACGTAAACTTGCAAAATTGAATCACTATGATGAAGATAAGGCAGCACTTGCTGGATTTGTACATGATTATGCCAAGCAAGTTCCAGTTGAAGAATATCGAAAAGTAATTAAAGAGCAATTTTTCGATAAAGACTTGCTTAACTGGAATCGAGCAATTTGGCATGGCATTGTTGGTACATACTTTATTGAAAGAGATTTAAAGATCAGAGATTCCGAAATTTTAACAGCAGTCCGTCGTCATACAACTGGTGATACTGAGATGACAATGCTGGATAAGATTGTCTTTATGGCAGACTATATCGAACCAGGACGTGATTTTTCTGGCGTAGATAAGGCACGCAAAATTACTTATGCCAATATTGATGAAGGAGTAGGCTATCAATTAGCACATACTCTTGAATTTTTAGTTGAAAAGAGAAATAGAATTTATCCACGCACTATAGAAGCATATAATGTTTGGAGTACTAATAATAAAAAATAAGGAGAAAAAATTTGACTAGTCAAGAAATTTTAGATTTTACTACTAAAGCTATTAGCGATCGTCACGGTGAAGATACTGAAGCATACGATATGCGCGGTATCAGTATTTTAGCTGATTACTATGTAATTACCAGTGCAGGTTCAAACCGTCAACTTCACGCTATTGTTAACTCAATCGTAGATGAAGCTCACCAAAATAACTACACTGATTACCGTATTGAAGGTACTAGAGACTCTAACTGGCTTTTAGTCGATTTAGGGGATGTAGTAGTTAATATCTTTACCAAAGAAGCACGTGAGTTTTACAACCTTGAAAAACTTTGGGCTAATGGTAAACAAGTTGAATTAAAGGAAGACTAATAAAAATGAGCGTTGTGGGGATTATTTCAGAATTTAATCCTTTCCATAGTGGTCACGAATTTTTACTAAATCAAGCTCGTTTAATTGCAAAAAATGATCCTATAGTAGTAATCATGTCAGGCAATTATGTCCAACGTGGTGAAATGGCAATTATGAGCAAATGGGATCGAGCTAAAGCTGCTCTGCAATCCGGTGCTGATTTAGTATTTGAAACGCCTTTTTCTACAGCAGTTGAGCCAGCTGACTTATTTTCATTAGGAAATATTGAACAATTATCTAAATTAGGCGTCACAGATTTAGTATTTGGGGTTGAAGATGCTAATTTGAATTTCGCATATCTTGGCAGCAAGATTGCGGAAATCCCACAAAATCATATGGATTTCAAGGATTATAGTCAGACCTATTCAACCCAATATAATCAAATGGTAGCTCGAGAAGTGGGCCATGAAATTAATCAACCTAATGCTATTTTAGGTTTGGCATATGCTGTGGCTAATCACAACTTGGGCTCTCCTTTAAACTTGCATCCCATCAACCGAATCGGCGCAGGTCACGATGACTTATTGCAACGCAGCGGCGTAGTGCAAAGTGCCAGTGCTATTCGTAACTTGCTTTTGCACGGAGAAGACACCAGCAACTTGAAATACTGGATGCCTAAAGCAGAAGCCGAAATTTTAAGCAAACAAAAGGTATATCCAAACTGGAATTTGTTGTATCCATTTTTGAAATATCGCATTGAATCTTCTTCACTTCAAGAATTACGTCAGATTTATCAAATGAGTGAAGGTTTGGAATACAAGATGAAGCAAGAAATTCACTTATCACGCGATTTCACGGAATTTTTACGTAGAATAAAGTCCAAGAGATATACTTATTCTCGTTTGCGCCGCCTGAGCTTATATACATTATTAAATGTCACTCAAGATGATATGATTGCTAGCTTTAACCATGAATCACTAATGCTACTTGGTTTTAGCAAGACGGGGCGTAAGTTTTTAAAGCAAAATCGAAAGAATTTCCAAACTGAAATTATTTCTAAAGTTGATAAAAGAAGTGCAAAAGATGGATCTCTTGCACTTCAAGTTAGAACTGATCGTTTATTTGAACAAATAATGGGTGTTGATCAAAACTTTGGTCGACGTCCAATCGAGGTGTAATATGTTAGAAATTAGTTTTTCTAAAATCGCAAACTCTTCTGAGCCACTTACTCATATTGAACGTGATGTAGAGATGCGACCAGAATTTTTTAAACGAAGCAAAGAATTATTGATCGATGCTAAGAACGTGCATCTATCAGGTGATTTGTTCTATCAAGAACCATTTGTAACTGGCAATTTTCATGTAACAGCTGATTTAACAGTTCCATCCAGCAGAAGTTTAAAGCCAGTTGATTATCAAGAAGATTTTACTTTTGTAGAAAATTACATTGATCGTAAACCTACAAAAGAAGAATTAGAAGATAATGATACTATTGTGCAAGTTGATAATGACGTTATTGATTTGCAAACTGCTGTTGAAGATAATATGTTGCTGAATATTCCAACTACTATTTTGACTCCGGAAGAAAAAGAAAAGAACATTTTCCCAGAAGGCAAAGGTTGGGAAGTTGTTTCTGAATCTGCCTTTGAAGAAGGAAAGAAGAATCAGGTTAACCCAGCTTTTGCAAAATTGAAGGTTTTACTTGATAATAAAGACGACAAAAAAGAGTAACAGAATTATCAAAACAATCAAAGAAATTTAACTTTGATTGTTTTTTAATCTTGTTTTAGAACGATTTTTAAAGTATCCTTTAATTATAAAAACATTTTTTAATTAATTTATTAGTATTGAAAAACAAATTGATCTATGGGGAACTGAGATAACATGGCAAAAATTCTGATTATTGAAGATGAAAAGAACTTAGCTCGCTTTGTAGAGCTTGAATTACAACATGAAAATTATGAAACTGTAGTAGAAAACAACGGTCGTAAAGGCTTAGATGACGCACTTGAACAAGACTTTGACGCAATTTTACTTGATTTAATGCTCCCAGATTTAAACGGCTTGGAAATCGCTCGTCGTGTACGTCAAGTTAAGACTACACCTATTATTATGATGACTGCGCGTGACTCCGTAATTGACCGTGTATCTGGCTTGGATCATGGTGCTGATGATTATATTGTTAAGCCATTTGCTATCGAAGAACTTCTTGCACGTTTACGCGCTGTTTTGCGTCGTGTAAAGATTGAAAAGGATGCTTCTAAGGTAACTGTTGCTAAGCAAAAGATTGTTAAGTTCAAGGATTTAACAATCGAAACTGCTAACAGAATTGTTCACCGTGGTGATGGTAAGGCAATTGATTTAACTAAACGTGAATACAACTTATTGATGACGTTGATTGAAAACAAGAACAACGTTGTTAGTCGTGATCAATTGTTAAACAAGATTTGGGGACCTGAATCAAATATCGAAACTAACGTTGTAGAAGTTTATGTTCGTTACTTGCGTAATAAGATCGATGTACCAGGTCAACCATCTTACATCAAGACGGTACGTGGTACCGGATACATGGTAAGAGATGAAGATGATGATCAAGAATAAAAAAGAAGAAGAGAAGGAGACCAAACATTCATCGTTAGTAGTACGATGGGTAAGTATCGTTGCATTGACGATTACGGTCTCTTTTGTCTTATTTTCAGTTGTGGTTTATCAAGTCGTTGGTAAACAATCAATGAATCAACAAGAGGAAACATCTAATAATGTGGTTGTTACGCTCGATCGTACTTTGAGTTCTATACCAGATGAATTAGAGATTTCCAATGTTATTCCGTCGCTTTCGCCATCTACAAGAAGAATCTTAAAAGGTGGACCTGCAATTAGTAGTAAAGATACGCGAAATAATGCCTTTAGTGACAACTTGATTTCATTAATATCAAACCCTGATATTAATGTGGCTGTTTATAATAAACATAATGAAGTTGTCTTTACAAATGGTGATTCAACACCTAAGTTCAGGTCATTTAAAGGGGAGCGAAAAATTGTACAGGTTGAGCAGAAGCATCAAAAGGTTCTGTTAACTTACCAAAAGATTTATTCATCCGTTAACAATAAATTGACGGGTTATGTTGTCGTTTCAAATGAAATGACATATTATAACCATTTGATGAGCAACTTGCTTCACTGGATGCTGATAATTTCAATTATCGCAATTATTGCGTTTGTAGCCATTTCTTATTTATTGGTAATAAACGTAGTTAGACCAATTAAGACGATGTCCAAAGTGGCTAAAGAAGTTAATGCCGATCCTAATAGTGAAGCCAGAATTAAGAAACTGGATCGTAATGATGAATTGGCAGAACTTGCTAATTCGATTAACCAAATGCTTGATCGAATGCAGAGCTATATTGAACAGCAAAAGCAATTTGTGGGTGATGTTTCTCACGAATTGCGTACGCCTGTAGCTGTAATTGAAGGTCATTTGAACATGCTTGAGCGCTGGGGTAAGGATGATCCACAAATTTTGGATGAATCGATCAAAGCCTCATTGCAGGAAGCTGATCGAATGAAGCATTTGATTCAAGAAATGCTTGATTTAACTAGAGCTGAACAAATTGACGTTCAGTATCCATATGAAATAACCAATGTTAATGAGACGGTACGTCGAGTTGTTTCTGACTTAGCAATGGTTTATCCCGATTTTAAGATTCAACTTGATGAAGATGATTTGCCTGAAGATACAGAAGTGCAAATTTATCATGGTCACCTTGAACAGCTACTTGTAATTTTAATTGATAATGCGATTAAATACTCAACTGATCGTAAGCAGATCAATGTTTCTGCTGGTGTAACCAAAAAAGAAGTCAGCATCATGGTGCAGGACTTCGGTGAAGGAATCTCGCCAGAAGATCAAAAGAAGATCTTTAACCGCTTCTATAGAGTAGATAAGGCTAGAACCCGTGAAAAGGGTGGTAATGGCTTGGGATTGTCAATTGCCCAAAAGTTAGTTGATAGCTATAAAGGTGAAATTAGTGTTGACTCAGTAGTTGGTCAAGGCGGTCAATTCAAGATGGTCTTCCCAGTTCTTTCTAAAAAGCGTGCTGCTAAATTAAGAAAGATTGAAGAAGAAAAACATAAAAATGATGTGCCTGATGGCATTTTGAAGTAAAAAAATAAAGCTTGGATTTCTCCCAGCTTTTATTTTTTTACTATTTTCTTCGTTGTTGCTTACCTTTATTACGGTTACGTAAATCTTGGTGCAATTCTTTTTTAGCTTTGTTAGTAGCACTGTTTTCAGTATTTTCACTGAACAGGTCATTAACTTTTTCTTTAGTAACAACTACTTCAACAGGCTTTTCCTTTAATTCATCAGCAATGTGCTTCTTAACCTTAGGTGTAAGGATGAAGGTAACGATTAATTGTTGGATGATCATTACCAAGTTACCGGCAGCCCAGTATAAAGCTAAGGCACCTGAGAATGACAAACTGAAGAATAAAGTCATAATTGGGTTAACAATCATCATTGATTGCATGGTCTTCTTTTGTTCTTCAGGAATACCGATCAATGAGATGTAACCTTGAATAACTGTAAAGACAGTTGCAATAATTGCCAAAACTACTGACTTTTGGCTAAGAGAAATGCCAAAGAAAGTTGAATGAGCTAATTGTGGTGAGTAGAATACCGCTTGATAAATTCCCCACATAATAGGCAACTGGATAATCAAAGGAAGGCATCCCATACCACCAGTTAATGAAACTTCGTTCTTTGAATATAGCTCTCTTTGCCAACCTGACAAGGTCATTTGTTGTTCAGGGGTAATTCCCTTATGCTTCATTGCATTTTGAATGAGCTTCATTTGTGGCTGCAGACGAGCCATTTTTTCTTGTTGACGAACACTCTTATTTTGTTGAACAAGCATAAGAGGCATCAAGATAAGACGAACGACAAAGGTAATGATCACAATACCCCAACCGGCACCGTTCGCGCCGCCGATCATGTGGGCAGTTTGGATCATAATATTTTGTAATGGTCGTCCAAGCCATAAGTAAACCCAACCGTAAATACCGCTGTGTGGTGCTACGTTGGGATTGTTAGTTGCACCACAAGCACTTAATACAAGAGTAGTTACTACTAAAAGAGCGAGTACTCCTGTATATTTCTTTATTTTTTTCATTAAAATAATCACCACTTAGTTTCTATATAAAATGTATCTCTAATATAATACATTAAAGCTATGCATCTTTTCCACATTTGAAGTCAATTCTTGATCAATGTTTTCAATATGAGCAAAACCGGATGCAGATGGCAGCTTTTGGGTGAAGCGATCAAGTTCGGCTGGTTCGCCTTGAATAAAGATAGTTACTGTGCCGTCAGAATTGTTTTTTACTGAGCCAGGGATGCCCATTTTTTGAGCGAGCATTTGGGTGCTCCAGCGAAAGCCGACACCTTGAACTACGCCTGAAACAGTTAATTTTCTAGTTTCCATAATAAATGCCTCTTTTTCAATTAATTTTATCTTTTTTCTAGTCATCATTATCCTCTATAATGGAAATAGAAGCAAAAAGGAGAAGAATATGCAACAAATTAGTTCAGTAAATAATGCAACGATTAAAAAGTTAGCTAAATTAAAGCAAAAAAAGTATCGTGATGAAGAAAATCTCTACTTAATTGAAGGCTTTCACTTGTTTGAAGAAGCTTTAAAGTCTAAAAAGAAGTATCAATATTTGTTAGGAACTGAAGAAGCTCTTGATAAAGCAGAAAGTGACTATGATGTTGATTTAAGTGGTAAAAATGTAATTTTGATCAACAAAGCTATTGCTCGCCATTTAAGTAGCACTAAGAATTCTCAAGAAATCTTTATGGTTTTGAAGATTGATCAACCTAAGAAATTCCCATTTAATTATGGTAAATGGGTTTTGTTAGACAATCTTGCAGATCCTGGCAATGTGGGAACTATCATTAGAACTGCAGATGCTGCTGGCTTTGATGGTGTTGTTTTATCTCCAGAAAGTGCGGACTTATATAATCCTAAGACACAAAGAGCAATGCAAGGAAGTCAATTCCACATTGACTTGATTAAACGTGATTTAGCTGATGTTATTACTGATTTTCAAGATTCAGCTATTCCTGTATATGCCAGCATGCTCGATAAGTCAGCTAAGCAATTACAAGACTTTGAAAAAGTGCCACAATTAGCATTGATTATCGGAAATGAAGCTCATGGCGTTAGCTCTACAATCGCTAGTTTAAGTGATGAAAAGCTATATATCCCAATTAAGGGACAAGCTGAATCACTCAATGCTGCTGTAGCTGCTGGTATTATGATTTACCATTTTGCTTAACGCTTGTAATTAGTAAGTAGTTTTTCTATAATAGATGTATAATAATATTTTTACTGGAATTATACCAATGAATAGGAGAATTATTTATGCAAGAAGTTAAAGAAAAAAAGGAGTCAACTCCTTGTAAACCAGAAGATTATGAATTGTGTCATCACTTTATTAATGCCTTTCAAATAATTGGCAAAAAGTGGAACGGTTTAATTATTAGTTCGTTATGTGATACAGAGGATATGCGTTTTAAAGACCTGGCTCGCTGCATTGAGGCCTGCTCTGATCGAGTTTTGGTTGAACGTCTTAAGGAACTAGAAAAAGACGATATTGTAAAACGCAGCGTTAACCAAGATACAGGCATCATTTCCTATAGCTTGACCAAAAAGGGCGCAGATCTTAAGCCAGTCTTTGATCAAGTTCACGATTGGGCAGATAAGTGGGCCTAAGGGCTTGCAAGAATTCCAAAAAAGAAATATTATATTAGGTAATTACTAAGATCAAGACTAGTAACAATATTGCTTTTAAACAGAGAGTCTTCTTTAATAAGCTGAAAGAGAAGATAATTAAGCAAGTTGTGAATTTCATCTTGGGAGTAGAATCTAATCAATTCCGGTATTTCACCGTTATCGAAAACTTAAGTGTGGACATATTATGTCCAAACTAGGGTGGTACCGCGACGCTTCGTCCCTATTTGGGGACGGAGCTTTTTTGTTTTGAAAGGAAAGAATTAATGGACTTATTTGATAAGTTAAAAGAGCTTCATGAAGAAGGACTCAAGCAAATCAATAAAGCTACTGACGAGAAAACTTTAAATGAAGTAAGAGTTGAACTTGTTGGTCGTAAAGGTGAATTAACTAAAATTTTGCACTCAATGCGTGATGTTGCACCAGAAAACAGACGCGAAGTTGGTCAAAAAGTTAATGAATTGCGTGATTTATTTAACACTCAATTAGATAACGCAAAAGAAGAAATCGTTAAGGCTGTTTTAGCTAAGCGCCTTGAAGAAGAAAAGATTGACGTTACTTTGCCAGGTCGTGAAGGCCACTTGGGTTCAAAGCACCCAATCAACATTATTTTGGATGATCTTGAAAGCTACTTTATTGGTATGGGTTATACAGTAGTACAAGGTCCTGAAATTGAAACAGACCACTACTGCTTTGAAATGATGAACTTACCAAAGAATCACCCAGCTCGTGATATGCAAGCTACTTTCTACATTGATGATGAAGACTTGCTTCGTACTCAAACTTCAGGTGACCAAGCTCGTGTGCTTGAAAAGCATGACTTTTCAAAGGGTCCACTTAAGATGGTTGGACCAGGTAAGGTATATCGTCGTGATGATGACGACGCTACTCACTCACACCAATTCATGCAAATGGAAGGTTTAGTAATTGATAAGCATGTTACTATGAGCGATTTAAAGGGTACGCTTGAAATGATTGCTAAGCATGTCTTTGGTCAAGACAGAGCAACTCGTTTACGTCCAAGTTACTTCCCATTCACTGAACCATCTGTTGAAATGGACGTATCTTGCTTTAACTGTGATGGTAAAGGTTGCCCAATTTGTAAATACACTGGTTGGATCGAAGTATTAGGTGCTGGTATGGTTCACCCTAATGTTTTGGAAAATGCTGGCGTTGATTCAAACGTTTATGGTGGTTTTGCCTTCGGTGTAGGACTTGATCGTTTTGCAATTTTGAAATACGGTATCGACGACATCCGTGACTTCTACACTAACGATGTTCGTTTCTTGGAACAATTCCGCAAGGAGGAAAAATAATAAATGTTAGTTTCATACAATTGGTTACAAGATTTTCTTAATTTAGATCAAGAACCTCATGCTTTAGCTGAAAAAATCACTCGTACAGGTGTTGAAATTGCTGACGTTAAGCACCCAGAAGAAGGCCTTAAGAAGTTAGTTGTTGGTAAAGTTCTTGATTGTAAGGGCGTTGAAGGTACCCACCTTCACTTAACTCATGTTGATGTTGGCGAAGATGAGCCACTTCAAATTGTTTGTGGTGCACCTAATGTTGATGCTGGTGAATTGGTAATTGTTGCTCTTCACGGTGCTAGAATTGCTGGCAACGAAAAGATCAAGAAGGGTAAGATTCGCGGCATGGAAAGCTACGGTATGATCTGTGGCTTGCAAGAAATTGGCTTTAACGACTCTGTTGTGCCGGAAGAATTTGCTGATGGTATTTATGTCTTCCCAGAAGATGCAGATGTTAAGCCAGGTCAAGATGTCTATGAAGCTTTAGGCATGGATGATTACATTTTGGACTTTGATATCACACCAAACCGTGCTGATACTTTGGGTATGGAAGGTGCTGCATATGAAGTTGGTGCAATTGTTGATCAAAAGCCTAAGGTTGAAGATGTAGTTTTAAAGGAAGATGGCCCAGCTTGGACTGATTCCCTTGATGCTAAGGTTGATCCAAAATTAGCTCCAAAATTCTACTTACGTAAATTGACTGGTGTTAAGATTCAAGACTCACCACTTTGGATGCAAAGACGTCTTTGGAATGCAGGCATTCGTCCAATTAACAACGTAGTTGACGTAACTAACTACGTTATGCTTTTAACTGGTCAACCAATGCACGCATATGATGCTAAAACTTTTGAAAATGGCAAACTTGAAGTTAGATTAGCTAACAAGGGTGAAAAGTTGACTTTGCTTAATGAAAAGGAAGTTGACCTTGATCCAAATGATATCGTAATTACTGATGGTGAAAAGCCAGTTATGATGGCTGGTGTCATGGGTGGTTTGAATTCAGAAATCACTTCAGAAACTACTGATGTAATTCTTGAATCAGCTGTTTTTGACCCAACTTTAGTAAGAAAAGCTGCTTTACGTCACGCTAACCGTACTGAAGCTTCAAGCCGTTACGAAAAGGGCGTTAACTGGGATGCTACTGAAAAGGCAATTAATATGGCTGCTCTTTTGCTTAGAAACGATGCACAAGCTACAGTTGACGAAGGCATTATTAAGGCTACTGACACTAAGCGTGAACCAGTTGTTGTCAAGACTACTGTCTCACACATTAACGACGTTTTAGGCTCAGAAATTAGTGCTGAAGAAATGATCAAGATTTTTGATCGTTTAGGCTTTACAGTAGACCAAGACGGCGATAACATTGCTGTTCATGTTCCAAATAGAAGATGGGATATTTCAATTCCTGCTGACTTGGTTGAAGAAGTTGGTCGTATCTATGGTTACGATAACTTGAAGTCTACTCAACCACTTTTGGCAGAAACTCACGGTGGCTACTCAGAAAAAGAAGAAATGATGCGCCGCATGAAGGCAATTGTAGAAGGTCAAGGCTTAATGGAAGCAATTTCCTACTCATTGACTTCACCTGAAAAGGCAGTACGTTACACTAAAGATCCTAAGGAAATCGTTAAGGTTCAATGGCCTTTGAACTCAAGTCGTTCAGTAATGCGTCAAAATTTGATGACTGGTTTAGTTGATGCAGCTAGCTACAACTTTGCTAGAAAGCAAACCCAATTAGCATTGTTTGAACAAGGTCGTGTTTATGATCACGATGGCGGCAGCTTCAACGAACATGAACACCTTGCAGCATTATACTCAGGCAATACTTTCGCTGAAAACTGGCAACACTTAACTCAAAAGGTTGATTTCTACTTCGTTAAGGGTCAATTGACTAACTTGTTTACTGCAGTTGGTATCGACCCTGAAAAGGTAGTTTATAAGGCTGAAGGCATCACTGGTATGCACCCAACTAGAACTGCTGGTATTTACATTGATAAGCAATACGTTGGTATGATCGGTATGATTGCTCACGCTGTAACTTTATCTGATAAGGCACTTCGCGGTGCAGAACTTTATGGCTACGAAATTGATCTTGATGCAATTATTCCAATGCTTACTAAGGGTATGACTGCAGTCCCTGCACCTAAGTTCCCAGCAATTGAACGTGACCTTTCAATTTTGGTAGATAAAGAAGTAACTAACTTAGAAGTTGAAAACGTAATTAAGTCTAACGCTGGTAAGTACTTAGTTGACCTTAAGGTAATTGATGTTTACGAAGGCAGTCACATTGCTGCAGGCAAGAAGAGCTTCTCTTACAACTTGACCTTCTTGAACAGAAAGGATACTTTGACTGATAAGGTTGTTAATAACGCAATGGACAAGATCATCGCTGGATTAGAAAATGATCTTGATGTTAAAGTACGTTAGTTAAAGGTTGACTTTAGTGGTGTAAACCAATATCATTGATCAGTGCAAAGAAAAGTTTATTTCTTAGGAGTTAAAAAATATGGCTGAAAAATCTTATCCAATGACTGCTGAAGGTAAAGAAAAACTTGAAGCAGAATTAAAGAATTTAAAGTTAGTTAAACGTCCAGAAGTAATCCAACGTATTAAGGTTGCTCGTTCATTCGGTGACTTATCAGAAAACTCTGAATACGATGCAGCTAAGGATGAACAAAGTCACGTAGAAGACAGAATCGCACAAGTTGAAGACATGCTTAAGTATGCTCAAGTTGTTGATGCTGACAGTGTTGATCCAAATGAAGTTTCAGTTGGTAAAACTATTACCTATACTGAAGTTGGTACAGATGATCCAGAAACCTACACTATTGTAGGTAGTGATGAATCAGATCCATTGAACGGCAAGATTTCAAACGATTCACCAATCGCACAAGCTTTGCTTGGTAAGAAGAAGGGTGAAACAGTATCAATTACCACTCCTGGTGGCCAATTTGACGTTGTAATTAACAAGGTTGAAGCTTAGTAAATAAAAGAGGGGTAGGTAACTACCCCTCTTTTTGCTAATAGTCATGTGGTAATAAGTCAAATGAAAGGCATGATATTTGTTCTCTTTGATCAGAATTTTGAGTATATGAAACTAAGCCTTACTC
>NZ_CABUIW010000041.1 GCF_902491705.1 uncultured Lactobacillus sp.
CCGCCCCAAATCTTAGGTCTAAAGTATGGGGTTAAAAATAATGGTTCCATTTAAAATGCTCTTTTCCATTTTAATCAATTTTTTTAATAAATGTAGTCATAGAATATGGACCAACTTCATAAGTAGAACGATCCACTTCTTCCAATGCATTCGTCTTAATGTAACCTTGTTCCTTTAAATTAGAAACGTCCACACTATGGTCAGTCATGTTTGACAATCTTAAAACCATCGTATTTTTAATTGTATAGGCTGGATATAATGCCGAAACTTCACATTCAGTAGGTAAATTCAAATCAAGATATGACTCTGTTTTACTGATTTCTGGCAAATCATCTGGAAATTCAATATCCCAAATCTTATTATCTAGACGATTTACAAATAAGTTATACTTTTGAATTTGATATGAAATTGATGGACTTAACCATTGATCCACGCGTTTCATAATATTTGATTCAGATAATTCACCATCATCAAATGGTGCAATTCCAAATTCAAAGTTATTAGTACCTAATTCTTCAGCCATTGGAGTTGGTGTCATCGTATGACCAACTGAAGTTGTATCTCCTGAAGCTCTACCAGGTCTCCAAAGTAAGTTTGGTTTACCTAATTGACCGGTTGTAGCCATCAGTGTGACATATATTGAATCATCTATTAATTCATATTCTTTTTGACCCTTGCCAAAGAAGTACAAGCCTTTCTTACCGTCTTTTTGTCCAACAGTACGATCAAAAATATAAATATTAACTGGTTTTTCAACAAACTCTTTATTCCAGTCTTCAGCAATTGGAAGATTTTCAGTCTTTCTGAAACCACCTTGAATCTGTGCATGTGCAAACTTAGTTTGCATCCCTGACTTCATTCTTAATCTTAATCTATGAGCTAAAACGGTGTTATCAACATGCAATTTACATGACAATACTTTTTGATCTTTAACTAAAGAAATGGTTAATTCAAATGGAACTTCTTTCTTAGTACCATCATCTAATCTATCATTTAAATCATATGGAAGTTGCCATTGACCCTTTAAAATTAATTCCTGAAGAGTTGAACTTTCCTTTTTAACTAATTGACCATTCCAATTCAATCTAATTTCATGATCATTTCTTAAAGGTGAAAAGTCGTAAGTATCACCATCATTAGCTTGATCATAAATTGAAATTACATCTTTATATTCAGTAAATTTATCCTTAAGGTTAAATTTACCATCTTGATAAGTTACAGAAAGCTCATTATTAGAAATTGTATTCTTATCAACTTCCTGCAGACTTGCAATTTCACTGTCTGCATCTTCAAAATGAATAACTTTATAACCTAAACCATTCATTTTAATTCTAATTAAAACGTATAGTTTGTAGTAACCTGGTTCATCTTTAAATTCAAAACCATTAGGAGTTAATTGCATAATATTTGGTCGAGTAGGAGTATATTCTTCTTTAACCAAAGTTGCTTCATATTCATCAGGGAATTTTATCTTCTTTGAAGCTGACATGAATGTGATTAATTTATAACCATCAAACTTATATGGATCAGTATTAAAGACAATTACATCCTTATTTGTTAAATTCAATCTCTGAGCAATTCTCTTCTTAATGTAGTTTTCCAATCCATCTGAGATTTCAAATGCTTGTTTAAATCTATGATCGATATCAACAGCAACATTATCAGTAACACTACCACCTAAAGTATCATGAGGTTGTGAATCAAATAGTTGCTTCCAAAGTTTTATTAATAATCCATTTGAAACCTTAATGCCTGATTTCTCAGCAATTAACATTAAAGGTTCTACTCTTCTAAGTATCTCTTGCTCCAATTTAAAATTCTTACGCTTATTGCGTGATCTAACTGAAGCAATTGTTCTATGAACTCTTGAATATGTTGGATATCTTAATTCACCTTGATACGTATTAAGTTTTTTATGACGTAAGATATTCATAAATTCTGGATACGTACCAATTTGAACATCATTCTTACTATACTTATTAATTCTATTAATAGTATCGGAAATATTATGAACGATGTTCATCTGATCAATACCTGATGGGATTAAAACTTCATCATTATTACCATTCTTAGCTTCAAATTCAATTCCCTTATCAAGGCGTTGTTCAACAAATTCTTTTAAGTTCTTCTTAGAAGCCAAATCAATTTGACCAGTATAGTAACCCAATGGGAAATTAGCTGCAAATACGATTGAATTGCCTAAACCTCTCCATTTAAAGTAAACAGATCCAGCTTGTCTCTTAAAGTTAGTACCACGCCAAGATAAGAAATCATGGATTCCAACTTGATTAAGAATCATAGGTAAATTGGCATTAAAACCAAATGTATCAGGTAAATAGCCTAACATCATTGCCTTGCCATAATGTTTTCTAGCGTCATTAATGCCAATTACTAAATTTCTCAATAATGATTCTGCAGCAGGGATATTAGCGTCAGTTTGTGTATACCAAGGGCCAATAAATAATTGGCCTCTTTCTACCAAATCATGAATTCTTTCTTTGGCTTCAGGATGAATTTCAACATATTCATCAATAATTGACATTTGGCCATCTAATGTAAAATTAGCCTCAGGATGTGCTTCAAGTTCATCCAAAACTTGAGTAAATAATTGATCACTTAAAACTTGCGCATCTTGGGTTGTAAAATACCATTCTCTGTCCCAATGTGTATGATTTACTAAATAGGCTTTAACCATTTTGATCCTCCTATTGCTTTATACTCCTAATAATTGTTCTTAGAACGTCCTTAGTTTCAGTTACGTTCTTACATTTATCAATTAAATTTCTAAATTGTTGATCTGACTGTAAATTTACCAAAAAGGTAAACAAGTCTTGAATATTTGGATAATCTTTCTTATTTACTGAAATCATAAAAACATACTTAACTTCGTTTTTATCATCCCACTGTACTGGTTTACTTAATCTGGCAAAACTAACTTTAGATTGTAAAGCAGAATATTTTAACGGATGGGGAATCGCAATTCCGCCACCAATAGCAGTTGAATATAATGCTTCACGCTTATAAACTCTTTCTCCAAAATCTTTTTGAACATAATCATACTTTTCTAAATCATTGATCATCTTATCTAAGATTTCTTCTTTAGAGCTCTTACCTTGAATTAAATAAATTAGCTTACTGTCAAAAAGATTCATTATGACTTTATTTTTATCAGAAACCGAAACCAGATATTGATAAAGTTCTGAACTGTCGTTTTGAAAATTTGATAAGTCAACTTGAATAACTGGCAAATCAGAATCATAAATTGGTACTGTGGAAATAACGAAATCTACATTATTTAATTTACTGTGTTTAAATTCATAAAGTGAATAAACACCAGCAATATCCAAATACTCACTAAATTGTGAAGACAACCGCGCTTTAAGTAACATTGCAGTAGCCGTACCAGAACCACATACAAGTGCAGCTCTCTTTTTTGCCCATCTGTTGTTGTACATTCTCTCCATAGAAGCACCTATATGAAGAGTTATAAATGCTAATTCGTCTGGAGAAAGTTTTATATTTAACTGATGTTCAATCAATGAAGCAGAAGTTACTGTCATTTCATAAGCTAATGGAAAAGTTGAAATAATTACATTCAATAATGGATTTTTTCGTTGACCATTAATATTTTGTACTTTTAGTAATAATTCAAAGTGTTTTTCAAGATTATCAACTAAAGTATCATCATCAACCAGATTAAAAATGTAGTTGTCCTTTATCCTATCCAAGAAAGCAATAACTAAACCATGAATCTTCTTATTACTAGTCATTGGATTTTTATCATCAGTTATCATAACTTGAGGATAATTTAATGCTAAATGATAGCAAAAATAACCATACTCAGATTCATTTGTTTGCAGGTTATATTGCTTAAATATATCTTCAAAAAACGATCTTATTCTAGTACTGTATTCTTTCTTTATCTTTGGATGATTACGATCGAATTTTTTAAGTTCATTGTCGCTTCTGCTTCTTAGCAATTCCAAAGCTAAGTGCAAAACAATATTTTTATCATTAAAATCCGAAATTTCAAATCCTAATGACATGATCAAATTTGTCACTTTAGTTAACAAATCATTTAGATCAATTTGTGAAAAGACCCTTTTTTCAGTTTCAGAAAATGATCTTACATAGTTTTTACTACGTTTATTATCTACATAATCAATAAAGCAGCTTCTAATATTGGCTTCAGAACCAATAACTTTTAGGACATCTCCACTTTTTCGAACTCTTAGATTATATTTTTTTACCAATTTTCTAATTTGTTTTAGATATTTATCAGCCGTAGAATCGCTAATATATAATGTCTCCATAATATCTTCGATATTTCTAGGCTTAGTTAAAATCATTAATAGAAAATTCTTTAATCTTCCTTCATAGTTATCTTCAAGATCTGAAGCTATATTGCTTTTTTCTAATTGATCTAACATAGCTTGATATTTATCTTGATCTTTTATCAAAAGATACAAGCCTTTTCCACGCTTATCTTTAATCTGTATATCGTATTGCTTAAGCGAGTTATTTAAAGTTTTGATATCACTTCTAAGTGTTCTAGTAGTCACATCTAATTTATCCGCTAGTGACTTTGAAGAAAGATATGTAGTGTTATTAGTACTATTCTTAGAAATCAATAATAAAAGAATAGATTTTAAACGCGGTTGCGAAAATGGCATTATAGTTTCACCTCCGTTTAAGTATATGCTTATAGTACTATTCAAAATAAATTGAAATTACTTTAGCGTGCTTTAGTTTAGGTAACGCTACTGTATTATTTTCTACTTGAAGTGATTTAATCGTATCTTCTTTTAAGTCGACTAATTCGACAACTTTAGGAGACTTTTTAAAATGAATTTTATCTTCTACTTCGCTAAACTTTCCATTATATAGCCGAATAATATAGCCTTTTCTTTGTTCAGCCTTTTTTACTGTACTTAAAGTTAATTTATTATCCGTTTCAAATAAGCTATAAACATCATTCAGTTTTCTTTTAGCGATATTAAACGGAAAGATTAAACGTCCATTTAAAAATTCGGCATATTCAAAACACTGTAATCCTGTCTTGAAAGCTTTAGCAGTATTAGCAACATCAGCATCTTCAAAGTCTTTATCTGAAATATAAACTCCAAAACTGAACGTTAAAGTTCTACGTAATTCAGCATCAGGTGTTGCAACGGTTGCATCCCCCGAAGCTCTCCCTGGACGATACAATAAATCAGATTTACCCAATCTTCCATAAGTTCTAAACAGAGTTAATCGAATAGTAGAATGATTCTTACCAATATCTTCATATTCACGCACTCCATTAGGGAATATGGCAAAAGTATTGTTTTTATCACTTAAGGATGTAAAAGTTTGCATTGTATTAATGGAGATAGGCTTTTCTTGCCAATCATTTGGATGCTTTTTCCAGTCTTCCAATGCTTTTTTCAATTCAAATGGACGATGAATGCTTCCAAATTGAATATCATCCGTTGAACAAGAAGTTATTATTTCGGTATCAAAATCAATGCATAATCGATGATCTAAAGGCTTTTGATTATCAGTTGTTACTTCAAACTTGATAACAGGACTATCTTTTTCCAAAATAACTTCCAATTTAACCGGCATGGAAACGGAAGCTTTCTTTTGAGCACGTTCATCTAAGTCTTTAGGTACTTGAAAGTCGAAGTTAATATTTATTTTATTTACTAGTGATGATTTCTTTATTTGACTAGTGAATTTTTGAGTAGTTGAATAAAGAATCCAATCCTTCTTAGCTGGAGAATAATTGTACGAATCACCATCGTCACCGTTATCCTCTAATATTGCTTGATTATCAAAAATCCGATTATCAGATTTACGAATTATCTTTAAGCTACCATCAGGGTTAACTGAAATTTTAAAGAATTTATTTTCGATCCAATTTTCAGAACTTGATTTTATTTCTTCGGAATGACCAGTATTAGGAATTAAATAAAATTGACTATATCCCATCGCTGGTATGTTTTGGGCTTCAAAACTAATTTGAGTCTTATAAACTTTTTCAGGTTGATAAATCTTATTACCTGGATCTAATTGAATTGTTGCGCCCTTAACTTCCTCTGTTTCATCTTCTAATCCATCAATAACAAATGGAACAGAGTTACCATTCATATCTTGTAATTCAAAATCTTTAGTTGGCGTATAAATTGATTTGGTAACCAAACAACTTCTATTTGTAGGTAAAGTATTAAATATGGTTAGTGTAATTGGTTTATTTTCAGGATTTTTAATCTGAACAGCAATTTGACGTAAAGTTAATTCAACTAAACTAGTAGCAATATCTTTTGCTTGCTTATATCTCAAATAAATATCTTCATTCACATTATCTGATACACTATTAGCCATGGAATCATGAGCAGAATTTTCAAACAATTTTTCCCAGATGTCATTTACAGTGTCACGTGGATAATCAATTCCAAACTGTGCGCCTAAGGTTAGAACTGGTTCAAGCACATTTACCATATAGTCCTGAATAAAGGTATTCATCTTCTTTAAATCAGATCTTGAAGAATAATTGGTTTTATGAACTCTCATATTCTTTCCAATATTGAATTCACCCTTCAAGAGATCTAATTCAGGCTTCTCTGCATCAACAGCCGAAATATATTCTTCTAAAGAACTAATTTTGAATTTAAAGTCTTTATTCTCTTGATTAAATTTTTTAATTACTTCAGGTAAATTGTCTCTAGCTGGAGCCATATCTGAGCCTTGAGGAAATAGAATCTGATCGGTTGTGGCTTGCTTAACTACACTAGCAAAAGGTTCTTTAGTCATAATTTTATCTAGCTTAGTTTCATCAATTAAGCCACCAATAAAGTAACCACAAGCCATACGATAGACATTTATTCTAGTTCCATCTTCGCCTTGCCAAACAAATTCAGAATGCTTAGCTTCATAATCAGGAAAGCCACGCCATAAAACAGCTTTATTTATTCCAAGTCCTTTATAAATTTGAGGCATACTAGATTCTTGACCAAATGAATCAGGAACATAACCTACATTCATATAGCCACCTAATTGACTACAAATTCTCATCCCATATAAAAGATTACGAACAATGTTTTCAGCTGATACTACATATTGATCAGTTTGGGTATACCAAGGTCCAATGATTAATTTTTTATTTTTAACTAATTTCTGAACCCTTTCCAAATCCTGAGGACGCCATTTCAAATAATCGTCAATTAAAGAGGCTTGACCATCTAAAATGAAATGATCAAAACCAGGATTATTTTCCAAGTTATCTATTACATCCTTAAGATCTTTCAATAAGTAAACCTGTGCTCGTGAAGTAGTAAAAAACCATTCTCGATCCCAATGAGTATGTGGGACTACATGTACTGTTTTAACCATTCTGATTAATCCTTTTCTTTAATATAAAAAGCTATAGTCAAACTCGAACTAGAGGGGGAAGATAATGACTATAGCTTTTTACTAATGTTTATTTACAAATAAAATTATTCAGTAGTAATATCCAACTTGATATCATCTTCACTAATCTTCTTACCATTATCTTCAGTAAAGTTAGCAACTAATGGAGCAACAATAGCGATAAACAAAGCACAAGCTAAGATACCACAAACATAAGCAGGAATATTATCTGCAGTTAAGATACCTGGGATACCACCTAGTGGAGGGATGTGTGAGCTAACACCCATCATTTCACCAACGCCGGCACCAAGAGCACCACCAATAACATTTACAAAGATTAATTGTGGAGCCTTCATCCAGAATGGAATAGCACACCGAAGCATCCGTTAATTAAGTTAGTACGACCCATTTCGAAAAGTTGTGGAGAGAATCTCTTCTTAGGCCAAATGAAAGTCATTAAAGCGTAACCAAGAGGAATAGCACAAATAGCAATGTTAGTGTACAAACATGGTTTGTAGATACCTTCCAGGAAGAAGAAGTTACCAGTAGCCCAAGCAGCCTTGTTAACAGGACCACCCAAGTCAACACCAATCATACCGCCCATGATAAGAGCTAAAACTAAACCGTTAGTATGGTTGTTAACCATCGCCTTTACCCAAGCAATCAAACTAGTGTTGATCCAGGACAACGGCGCATTAAGAATCAACCCACTCACAATGGCTACTGCCCCAGTTGTAAGTAATGGAGTAATAATTAATTCACTAGCTGAACTCCATTTTTCAGGTAACTTAATCTTGTTACGGCAGAAGCGAGCAACATAACCTGCAACAAAGCCGGCTACCATAGCGCCAATGAAACCTTGTTGGTTATTAGTTGCAAGTTGACCACCGATAAAACCAGCACCTAAAGCCGGCTTATCACCAATGGCATAAGCAATATAACCACCAATTACTAAGTTAACTAATCCAATACCAATCCAACCAACTTGGTTGACTTGATAAAGTCCATGGAAGAAACCTGTTGCTTTAGCGAACTTACCTAAGTTATCAACCCCACATGCCATACCAATTAATTGTGGAATACCAACGATAAGGGCACCACCAATAATTGTAGGAATCATGTAGGAAATACCTGTCATGATATAGCCTTGCCAATCATGCATTAATTTCTTAAACTTCATTTTTATTTCCTCTCATCCTAACTACTACTTACAGATGAACTAACTCCCTATGCACCTTCAACAACAGATACACATTTCTTAAGAACTGCTTCTGGAGCTTGGATACAAGTATTGATATCTACTCTAATTACTTTCTTTCCCTTAAAGCGATCCATACCTTCAATCTTTTGATCTGATCCAATTAATACGAAATCAGCTTTTTGAGCTTCATCAGGCATAATTTCATGAACTCGACCCATAATACCTTGTTGTTCAATTTTGACATTGTAACCTAACTTTTTACCTGCTTGTTCCAAAGCTTTAGCTGCCATTGGAGTATGTGCCAAACCTGCTGGACAAGATGTAATACCTACAATATTTACTTCACTCATAATGTTTCCGCTCCCATCTTTTGATTAATTAAATCCGAAATTTTTTGATCGTCAGTTAATGTCTTTAAGGTCTCTTTAAAGTCATCTTCTAACAATGCTGTTGACAAACTTGCTAACATCTTCAAGTATGTATTTCCAGCATTCTTAGGTGGCACCATTAAGGCTAAGACATCTGTAACTGGCTTGTTATCATAAGTCTTCCATTCAATAGGTTTTTGAAGACGTGCATAGATAATTCCAACTTCTTTTACAGCTTCTGATTTTGCGTGTGGAATTGCAAAGCCATCTTGCAAGCCCGTTGAATATTCTTCTTCGCGTTTCTTAAATGATTCCAACAGGCCTTTTGGATCATCAGTAAAGCCTATTTTTTGTGCATAATTTGCAATTTTTTCTAATAACTCATTTTTATCATTTACATCTACGTTCAAAAGAACATTTTCTTTTGTAAACTCCATTAATTTCACCTCTTACCTGTTGGGAATTGTTCTTGAAACCCCTTACATTTAATATGATTACATATATCGTCTAATAAGTAATGTCTTCTAATTTCTGCTTGAAGTGGAAATCAGATATTTATAAGGAAATATCATGTCCCAAATAACTAAATAAAAGCTCGCAAAACATCATATTTGCCCATGAAAACCATGGTCTAGTAAAGTCACTAGGATCATTAGGATTAAAGCTTTCATGAATCATATTGGTACCATTAGTAGTATTGGCCATAATATAAAGCAAATTCTGCTTTTCTTCTTTAGTGCTTTGCGTTAAACCAACTAATGCCATACCAATTGGCCAAATATTACCCTTTGGTGTATGAGGACTACCTTGACCACTCCAATATTCACCAATATAAAAATATGGATTATCCGGTGACAAAATAAAACGTCTAGTATTTTGATAAATTGGATCATTGTCTTTCACATATCCTATATATGGGGCGGAAATTAAACTTGGCACATTACTATCATCCATTAATAAGTAATTACCCTTGCCGTCTACTTCGTAGGCATATTGTTTCTTTCCGTTATGTTCAACAATGCCATACTTTTGAATTCCCTTATCTATTTCGGTTTGCAAAGCCTTGGCTTCTTTAACAATATCTGAATCATCTAAAATAGAGGAAAAGATCTCTTGAATATAGCCTAAAACCACTACGGCAAACATATTAGATGGAATCAAATAGCCATAAGTACATGCATCATCACTTGGACGAAATCCTGACCAACTCATGCCGGTATATGCCACAGGTGTACCTTTACCATTATTTTTCAACGTGTCAGTAGGAACGTCACAATCTCTTTCAAATGAATAATTAGAATCTTCATGATGTTGCTCTGTGCGAATAGTTTGCAACATCTTTTTAATTCCGGAAATAAAGCTATCGTCAAATTGTCTCGTTTCACCAGTGTTCTTGTACAATAAATAAGCTAATTGTACTGGGTAACACAAAGAATCTAACTCATACTTTCTCTCCCAAATCCAAGGTGTCATTTCAGTTTTATCTGTTTGATGACCTTGATTATTGGCAGTCATGTTAAAAGCATTAGCATAGGGATCTAGATTCATATTAAAGAATTGCCGCTTAACGACGCGCATTATAATTTCTTTAATGTGATCATCTGTTTTAGCTAACAATAAGTATGGTCTTAATTGTGCTGATGAATCTCTTTGCCACATAGCAGGAATATCACCTGTTAGTACAAAAACATTATTATTTTCGTCAACTTTTAATGCATTTTCTAAAGTATCAAGGAAAGTTTTGTTAAAAATAGTATATAAACGTTCGTCTTGGGTACCACATTCTGATTTAATTTGATCCATATAATCTTGAACGTGGTTATCTATAACATCTTTCATACGTTTCACCTCATCTTCTATATTAAAGCGCTTACAGAAGCGGATGAAGATACGCTGTTTCAAACTAAAATGGAAATAAAGTACATCTAACTGTGTAAATTTAGAAAAATACGCACAAAAAAGAGGCAGAGCGACTGTCTCTACCTCTTCAAAAAATATGTTTTTCCCTAATTCTTAGCAGCATTCTTACCTGCTAAACGACCAAAGGTTTGAGCGTGACTTGATGCCAAGCCTGGAACACGGTCAGGATATGAACCCCAGAAGAATGCACCACTGTCATTTCCTGCAGTGTACAAGTGCTTAATTGGGTTGTAATCTTTATCCAAAACTTCCATATCAGTATTAACTCTTAAGCCGTCAAGGGTACCAAGAATACGACCGCCCAAAATACAACCATAGAATGGCTTCTTTTCAATTGGGCTCATACGGTAATATTCTTTACCGAAGTCACGGTCAACGTGATCAATATAATTTTGGTTTTGACGTTCTACAGTCTTCTTTAAGTTCTCAACTGGCAAATGCAATTTTTCAGCTAATTCTTCAATAGTATCAGCCTTAACAATTAAGCCCTTTTCAACGTATCTATCAACGTCATCAATAAAGGCTTGCTTGTCTTTCATGTAACCTGGAAAGCCGAACTTAGCACAGCCCAACATGTGGAATTGCTTCAAAAGGTTAGCGTAATCTGCATCCCAAATCATCGCATACAAATATCCCGGTTCCTTACTTGCAGCATTTGAAATGAATTGGTAAGGTACTGATTCGTTAGCAAATCTTTGACCACGCAAGTTAACCTTTAAGAATGGATATGAGCCAATCCAAAGCCAGTTGTCATAAGTTTCAGTTTGGTAGTACATATCTTCAGTCTTGGTACCTACTGGAACCAAACCACGATCAAAGATACATTCAGCTGGTTCTCGATCTCTTAAAGCACCAACTTCAAGGGCAGCAGTAATACCAGCACCATCGTTTCTTGGACTGTCGTTATAAACATTCTTCTTTAATGCTTCTGGATTCCACTTTTGCAATAATTGCTTGTTTGCGGAGTAACCACCAGTACACAAGATGACACCTTTTTTAGCATCGATTTCATAATATTCATCTTTAGCTAAATCTTTAACGATAGCACCTGTAACAGTATCTCCGTCCTTTATTAATTTAACTAAAGTAGTCTTGTAGCGTAAATCTACGCCGTGATCCTTATCCCATTGAACAAACCAATCACCGTAAGAAACATAAGATTTGCCATCTTTAGTTGGATCGTTTTCTGTTGGGAAGCCTTTATAAATGTGTGAAGTTACCATTGCATCTGGTTCTGAGCGCATATATGCACCGTTGGGCTTCAAGATGTTATCTTCAAGCCAGTTTACAGTTTCAGCACTATGGTCAGCCCAAGTGTTTAATAATTTTTGATCTACATTGTGTTGTGCAAATGCAGCTAAGTATTCAACTAAGTCAAATTTATTAATAGTTACGCCAGCACGCTTTTGTGCATTTGAGCCAACGGCTGCGTTTGATAAACGCATTAAGCCGATTTTGTCTTCTTTTTCAATTAAAATTACATCTGCACCGGCCTCGCGAGCTGCGGCTGCAGCCATCATACCAGAGTCACCGGCACCAATAACTAGAACATCGGTCTTATCTTTTCTTGTAATATTAATTTCTTCGCTCATAATTTTTCTCCTAAAATTTAACAGCGCTTACATAAATCATGATACCTTAACTATCAGTCTATGTGATAATCAAAAATGTTATCATTGATAATAAATGCTTATCAGGAGTAATGATATGAACTTAGATCATTTAAAAGTCTTTATTGATTTGGCAGAAACACTAAATTTTAGAAAAGCAGCTGAAAGAGAACATATCTCACAGCCCGCTGTATCGCAGGCAATTAAATCAATTGAAAATGAGATCGGCGTTAAACTATTTAAACGTTCACGTAGTGGAGTAACTATCACCAAAGATGGCGAAGTTTTTTATCATGATATTAAGCCACTACTTAATAGTTACTATAAGTCTGTCCAACAGGTTCAATGCCTTTCTAAAAATGATAAAAGCAACTTAACTATTGGATTAACTGCTACTCCACATGAGCAACAATTCTTGCCTAAGATCCTTCCGCCTTTCTGTCAAAAACATCCTAAAATTAAGTTCTTTCTACAAAACGACAGTCATGATCAATTAACGCAGCAGCTACTTAATGAAGACTGTGACGTAATCTTCACAACAAAAGACGATATTATAAATTATCCTCAAATTAACTATACAGAATTATTAACTGGAAGCTTCTGTGCCGTTGTTCCTAAAATTAATCGCTTATCTTCAAAAACTAAATTAGAGATAGAAGATTTTAATCAAAACAACTTAATTCTCTTGGACAACAATTGGTGTCCTCCTGAACAATTAAAGATCCAGGAAAAGATTAGGAAGACTAACGATCAAGCAGACTTAGCATATGTTAGCAACGTATCAACAGCTTATATGATGTGTACTGCTGGATTAGGTGTTTCCATTATGCCTACTTTCATTGCTGGGCATCCCACTGATCTAGTCAATATCATTCCGATTAACTCAAATCCTGAATTAAGTTATGGCGTTGCAAGCTTAACTGATAATAAAAATTTTAATGTAACAGAATTTAAAAAATATTTGTGTCAAAAAATGGTGGATCATTAAGATGCAAAAAAGCATTACCTCTGCATAGGTAATGCTTTTTGAGTCCAATTGAATAACTCTTTTTCTGTTACTGTCATTATAGCATCCGATATCATTAATTACCAGATAACTTACTTCCCCAACTCATCAAAGAAGCCTTGCTTCTTCAAAATCTTCAAATAGCGGCTCACTGCATCGGGCCAAATTGGGAGAGGCTTAAAGCCATTCTTCTCAAGCTTGCTCTTGTCAAGGCGCGAATTGAATGGGCGCACTGCCTTGGACAAGCCGTATTCGGCGGTGGTTACCGGCGTCACCTTAGTGTCATAGCCGGCCTGGCGGTAGATTTCCTTAGTGAAATCATACCAGGAAATGTAACTAGTCCTGGTGCCATTTGCGTCATGGCCGCTGGCAGTCATTGGCAGCTCACTATTTGTTGCGTGGTAGTAGCCGTACTTATCGGTTTCAACCATATCAACGAGCAGGCGCGCCAAGTCAAAAGTGTAAGTTGGCGTACCGATTTGGTCATTAACAACCTTAACTTCATCGTGAGTTGCGCCGACCTTGAGCATGGGCTTGATAAAATTAGAACCGTTGATGCCGAAGACTCAATAAGGAAAAGTTATTAATTTATCATGAATTAAAAAATTATTTCATATATTTGTGTAAAGCTTGCTCGATTCGTTCACTACTGTCTTTGTCTTTATCTAACCACGCAAAATAACTATCCATACATTGAAGTAAAATTCTTGAACGAAAAACCGAATCAACCAATATATCATTTCCATCAGAATCTTTTTCAACTTTTGGACAATACTCATTTTGATAATTAAAAATTGAGATTTTTATTTGATTAAGTCTGACATCATCACTTAATGTTTTCGGTACTTGTATTATGTCTAAATCTTTCAATTTTAAATTTATATATTTATCTTTCCACTCTTGATGGATATATAAATTATTAGGTTCAAAAATCTTTTCAAATTCATGAAGTTCTGCATCATTATTGGCTAGAATCAAAATAATTCTTTCAAAATTACGAGGCATTGCTTTGAGTTTTAAATTAGGCAAAGGAGGGAGCTTTAAATAATCAGGTGCCATCACTTCATTATCAGTAAATTGATTATTATCTAACTCTAATTCTTTATCTATAGCTTTATATATTCTCTCAGCATTCTCAATTTTAGTTTTATCTAGCTTTTTTAAATCGGGTTGTATCAAAGGTATTGGTTGATACTTAATTTTCTGAGTAGAAAAAATTATCAATTCCACTATAAATTAACTCCTTTTTATAATTCTAATCATCTTATTTATGACTTCATACTACAAAACTAAACAAAAAATGTCTAAAATTTATTACTTACTGGAAAAAAGTAAATGTCAAGATTATATCAATTAATTTTTGTGAATAACCAGTCATCTATTCAAACAAAAAAACCGAATCAATAAGATTCGGTTTCTTCATTTAATGTTTAGGCTACTACTTTTTTAAACTAACCTTAATGGCTCTAATCCAAACTTTCTTGCCATCAATAGTAGCTCTGTAGTACTTGCGGCCGTTGATGAACTTCTTTTGGTCGAATTTAAGAGTCTTACCCTTCAAGTTAATCTTTCTCAATGCCTTACCATCAGCGGTGTAAAGAGTGACGCGCTTACCTTTGATCTTGCCGCTTGCTGAAATTGATGTAGCTTTAGGACGTGCACTTGTGTTGCTGATCTTGATGTATTGATTCTTGCCGATACGATAGTACTTCTTGCCGTTGATTGTAACAGCTTTACCATGATCTAAGGCAACAACATTCTTGAACTTGCTAATTGTCTTAATCATGCCGTACTTGTTCTTAACAAGCTTATCATTCTTGTCGTAAACGAAGGAATTGCGTGACACCATTAATGGCTTGTCAATCTTTTGATCGTTATCTTGGGTGTCAGTTGAAGTTTCCAAAGCGTCTTTGTTGTTAGCTACTTCTTTTTCTTCTTCGTTGTGTTCTTCTTGAATTTCTTGAGCTCGTTCTTCGTCCTTAGCTTCGTAATGTGCTTCTAATTGACGATCAGCGTCTAATAGAGCATCTTCATAGGTGACGTTGTTGTAGTTGTTGTCCTCGTCGTTCTTGAGCTGCTGTTTTTTGGAAGGTTTGGCACTGACATTGTTAGTAACTGAGTTGTTTGGATAGATGATGTTGTGAGGAGTTTCGACATGAAATCCATCTTCATCTAAAATGTGTGGGATATCGAGGACATCGGCATCTTTACTATCTTCTGGAACAACTTTGAAGTTAGCACTAGCTATGTCTCTTACACCTAAATCGTCACCCATTCGAGAACCATCATCTGCTATATAAGTAATTTGAGGTAATGATCCTTTTTCATCTGTTTTACCAAAGATAAGGTAATGGCGATTTTTTAATTGTTCTTCATAAAAGTTTTGTGTTAATTGATCTATCGCCTCTGTATCATACCCATCTCGATTTAGAAGTCTTCTAAAATCACCGTCTAAGCTCATCGGCTGTTCCCATTCGTACCATGTGTTTTTAGAAGTGCCTCCGTTATCTGTAGAGTAACCAACCCAACCTCTGTCACCAACGTTCAGTAAGACATTAGGGAATCCTTTTTGGAAATTTACTTGACGAAGCCTGTAATTATTATTGGCATCGTAGAGACTAAAACTAGGGGTTACTGAGCGGTCTTCGTTAGTATTGATTGGATAAAAGACGTTGTTGTTAGTATTGCTTATAGGACTCCCATTGTGATAGACAGTAAGGTGCATCTTGTAGTACTCATAAACGTCTTTCAGTGATAAATCTTCGCGATATCGTATTTTGATATTGCCTCTTTCATCAGGTTTAATTTCTTTACCATTTGAATCAGTGATTTTTACTTCTGCTGTTACCTTAATAGCCTTGTCTGGTTTCTTGGCCCACTTGAATTGGTAATTATCAGCATCAATCTTATCCTTATCGTCATCTGTCTTAGCAGCAGGTAGACCATTGCCATCCTTATTTGCAGTAGGATCTGCTTTTTCTCCAGCTTTAGTTGAGTCACTTGAAGTAGCAGGAGCTGGGGTACTTGCAGGGATTTGACCATTTGCTTCAGCAGGAGCTGGCTCATTACCATCTTTCTTTGCAGCTGGGGTACTTGCAGCAGGAGCTGGATCACTTGCAGAGGTCTTTTCCGAAACTTTCTTTTGCGGTTCAACAACCGCAGGCTTGTTGCCGGCATTATCGGTAGTAGTTGCCAACACCTTATTACTGTTTAACATTCCCGCACTCAAAAGTGCAGCAACAACTACTGCACTATACTTCACTTTTTTATTCATCCAATATATACACTTTCTTAATCTGTTATGAAATAGTAAATATTACAAACGTATTTTAGTTCCATGTGCAATTTTTGTAAATTAGCTTTTAAGTGCCTTTTTTTATTATTTAATGAAAAATGGAATCGATCTAATACATTAAGTACCTAACTACGTTTACCCACCATCAATCATCAACTCGCCCAAGCACCTCACCCAAATTAAACCAAAAGTAATCATAAACCCTTACAGACTTAATATGTATTAAATCCTCGGTCCATGTGCTGGAGCCCAAATTTTGGGAGGAAGACCAAACTATTTTTCTGCCATTTTGCGGGTCACTTATTAATGCAAGCTTGGAATGTATGTTGGGTAATGTACAAGTATCCAATTGGGGATGCGCATCTTTTAATTTCTTCAAACTATCTTTAGCTATATCATTCGCAATAATCTTTAATTTATTTCCCTGAGCAAGAATTTTGCCTACTATCATATCAGCATAATCAAAACTAGGAATGGTTAATGTGGTAATAGTAATGTTCTTATTATGATACCCATTAAATTTTTGATTCCAGCTTGCTGTTCCTAAAGCAGAAGTTTTGATTTTCAGAGGACCTACTAAAATAGATGATGTATTTTCATAAGGCATGGATGTATTGTTCCCATAATTCTTTGGAATAAATGTCTTGTTTCTAGGCTTGATAGTGTTGGTCCTAGTATGATCATTGCAAATTTTTGTAAATGCATCTTTATAGTAAGAATAAAGATCAGCGTCATTAAATATTAGTACGTTTTCAAATGAATCAGAATCAACTAAGTTTTGAGATCCTGTATAAACAAAATTAGGATCTGCTAAAATCCATTTACTGTGAATTGTATCATTTCGTATAATGCTGCTTTCAAGTCCCATATCTTTTAATTGCTTATAAGCATCATCAAACGTTCTTGAATGTGGGTTCAGCATTATTCTTACTTTTTTACCAGCCTTAATTAAATTAGCTATAAAATCAAATTTTTGTAAGCTATATGTAACTATATCCACCTCAGTCGAATCCTTAATTTCATCAAGAATTTGATCAAAGTTTAATTGAATCCTTGCTTCAACTTGCTTAATCGTTAAATAAGCTCCACCACCATCTGTAATCATTGTATATTGCCTCTCCTCAAAACATTTATAAGTTCTAAGTTTTTGTTCTTTATTTAATTTAGACATAGTAAAAGCCGTAAAAGTGTCTAACTTTTACAGCTCATTACAAACTTTGTTCTTTTTTATATTTTTTAAAATGGTAAATCATCTGCTGATGATGCATTAATAAACTTATCGAAAATGCTACTTTGATTTTCATTTTCGTTCTCATTATGCTCATCAGGCAAATGCTTAAAAATTTGACTCAAACTATCCCAATTAGTTTGAATCGATGGTGTATTGATACAAGCCGCAACAGATAATTTTTTATCTACATAGTTGGGGTGCTTTTTATAATCATACCGCTTGGTTTGAATTAAATGACCACCGGCATCTAACAAAAAGCAATCAGTATCCATTAAGCGAATACTTTTAGTATCTCGATTAAAACGAGCAGCAGCTACCTGTGCCATGGTCAAATCTATAGTTCCTGTCAAAAGATATGAGCTACAATTTCCAATAACACTAGGTGTGTTAGGTCCAAACTTAGCTCGAAGTTGAGATTCATCTTGCAACATCATGCAAAAAGAAATGTTTCTACTTCTTGCCGTAGCTAGATAATCATCAAAATGTGGAATAACCACATTTTTAAAATCGTCTAAAAAGAATCTGATTTTAACTGGAAGTTTATTATCCTCAAGTTCAAATGCCTTATGGTACAAAAAGCTAATTAACTGTTCATATAAAACATTAGAGACAAAGTTCTTAGAAGGATCTGCATCATCATACAAAATGAAAAATGCAGTTTTGGGTTCAAGTAAAGTTTCAAAATCAATTTGATTGGAACTTAGTAAATTTTCAATATCAGAATAAGTATAAACACTTAATGCTGCTCCGAGTATTCCACAAATACTGGACCAAGTTCTCTCAGAACCTCTGGATTGTGCTACAGTATCCCACTTTCTTACGGCCTGAGAATTAGGATTCTTTTCTCTTAGCCAATCAAACAGCTTTGTCCCTAAAGTTGCATCATTATCATCATCTTGATCAGCAAAATAAAAACCTTTTTCATTGTCTCCCAACGTTGCTAGAGCATTATCAATACCAGCTAAATCAGTATTAATAACTGAGAACAAACGCGTTACTGTTCCCATAGTTTGTTCTTGCTCCGGCAAGTTTTCTTTCACAAACAGAATAAGAGCTTCTAGTAAAGACCTAGATGAATTATTCCAGAAAGGATCGGAATTTATTTTGCCTCGAAAACCTGATGGATCAGTGGTAATGACTTGATCAGCAAAATTAGTTATATCTAATTCGCTCTTCAAATATTGCAAAGGATTGTAGCTCATTGAATGCTTAAGATCAATCAAATTTAAAACTTGCAAACGATAACCAAGTTTCTTCAAACTTTGACCGACATTATTTAAAATTGCACCTTTTGCATCAGCAATTACATAGTTAGCATTGCCTTGCAAAACATTTGGTTCCACAAAGGAATAGGTTTTACCTGTACCACTAGTACCAACAACTAATGTATTATCGTTCAAAGCTTGATTTAAATTCATAGGTAAGAAAGTGTACTTTCCGAAAATAGTACTATTTTTTTCGTACTTAGTTGTCCATGGTTCTGCAACATTTTTCTTACTTTCTGAATTCATAAAACCAATTGTATTCATAGAGATTACTCCTATTCTAAAAACAGACAATAAACACAGCAATTCTTTTTAGAACACAGGCCAAAAAAACAGACTTGTGAACAAAATAGAATTTACAAATATTAATTAATTACAGGTAAAAAAGGTTAGACTACGCCCCTTACCTATAATCATTAACATCTATCTCATTCACAAATCTGTTTTATCGATTTGAAATAATATTTAATTATCAATCTGTCAGATACTTGTTTATCTGATATAAACTATATTAGCACATATTTTTTTATAAACAAGCAATATATAAAACATTCTAAGCTTAATAGTGAATTGATTATCCGACGGGATAGTCGATTCACTA
>NZ_CABUIW010000042.1 GCF_902491705.1 uncultured Lactobacillus sp.
TTGTTCTTTATTAAATTTAGTCATAATAAAAGACCCAAAAGTGTCTAACTTTTGGGTCTCACTTCAATTATTAATCAGCTGAGGATTTTTTAGCTTCTATGTTGACAAGCCCGTATGCAAATCTTGATGAACTTGAACAAGCAATCAGAGATTACTTTCACTATTACATCAATGAAAGAACAAAGAAAAAAACTAAAAGGACTGACCCCCGATGGAATATCGGAATCAATCCTTAGTAGCTTAATATCAATAAAGTGTCCAATTTTGTTGGGTCACTACATTCTCAGGCAGTTTTCAAAGTAGTGCGTAAATGCTACAATATTGTTGTAGTTAATTGATCAATATTGTTAATCAATTGGGCTGGCCATATTTGGTCACGCCTTTCTGTTTTTGCTCTTGTGCATTGTGGTAAGCAGTGCACTTTTTTTATATCAAAAAGCGAATTTCGAGAATCACTACATACAATAAAAACATAAAGGAAGGTGTTTCCCATGGCTATTAAAGCATCAACAGCAAAAGAAGATAATTCTTCGCAAGACACAAATTACTTATTGTCTACTGAGGCCAATCGGATTGCTTTGCAAAAAGGAATGTCACAAGAACATAGTCAAAAAATATTAACACCTCAAGAATGGGATGAATTACAACGTGACTAATATTGAATTGAGAAAAGCAAAAACACAGAAATTCATATTTGAATTTCTGTGTTTTTCATTATTCTCCCCACTCACTTCTCAGCCATTCCATTGCCAAGTTAAACCAATGAGCTGCATGAGGATTTTCTTGCCATTCGCGACCCTTAGTTTGCACATTATGTCGTGCCAAAGAGAAGCCATGATAACCATGATTAAATAAGTGTGCCTCAGTTGGCACCTTATTTTTATTTAACACACTAATATATTCAATCGAATTGCCAATCAAGACAACTGGATCATCCCATGCTTGAAAAATAAATGTATCTGGTGTTTCACGTGTAACACCAAGTGCACTATTCAAAAGATCCTTTTCTTCTGGCATCTTATCTTTTTGATCTTCTGGAATAGGAAATCCAATCTTTGCAATATTGATTAATGGGTAGCCCAAAATTGTCTTATTAGGTAATACATTTTCTTTTCCAAAGCCATATTTTTCTTGATATGCAGAACTTATAGCCATATTATTGGCTACACTCACGACGTGGCCTCCAGCTGAAAAACCAATCGTTAAAATGCGTTCAGGATCCAAATTATATTCCTTAGCATGATCTCTAAAGAACTTCACAGTTGATAAAACATCGAGCCCAGCATCAGGATAAATCTTTCCTTCATCCTGCACCAAGTTATATTCCATCACAACACTGTTGAAGCCTTGATTGTTAAAAGCTAAAGCAACAGGTTCACCTTCTCTTTTAGATAAGTGATTGAAACTGCCACCTGGCACAACGATTGCTAAAGGTCTCTTTTGCTCTACCAATTCAGGATTCTGACTCAAAATATAAGTATGAATCTTGAAGTCGCGATTGTTAAAATTAGTCAGCGTCAGATTTTCTACTTTCATGCTTACTTCCTTTCTTGCTCATCCCTCGAGATAACATAAATGAAGATAACGGTACTGTTAATATAACCCCAATTAAAGAATACATGATAATTAACGCTTCATTAACAAAAAGTTTTTCATTAACAACTTCACCCGGGGTATAGCCCAAACGGAAATACCACAAAAATAGTGACAAGAAACTACCAAACATCCCAAACAAAATAGTATTCATTGCGGTGCCCAAAACATCATTACCAATTGCGGTACCACTATTCATCAATTCTTCTTCACCAATTTCAGGATTATGCTTTTTAATTTCAAGTAAACCTGAACTCATCGCTACAGCTGCTTCCGCAATCGCACCCAGCGTTGAGAAAATAGCAACGGTCACTGCGATCATTGGATAACTAAGTCCTGGCATCTGTGACAAACCTACCAACAATTCTCCTGCTTCTGGTCCAAGTCCTGCAGCTTGTGCCAAATATTGGCAGCCCCAAATAAACAAGCTGACGATCAAGCACACAAGAAAGGCTGAATAAAATGAATTTTTCGCCACAGTGTAATCGTGAGTCCCTAAGAAAATAATCGTCACAAGCTTCAGCGGAATAAAGATCAACGTCAAAACCGCGATGTTGATTCCCCATGAAATTAACATCGCAACTAAAATCAAAAGCAGCGTATTAATCAAGACACTAAAGAAGCTTCGAATTCCTGTCTCGCCGCCAACAATTGTCATCAAAATTGCTAAAACGATGATTAACGCCATCAGCGTACTCATTTATTCTCACCTTCTTTTTTTAATAAACTCTTCCAATTTCTATCCTTTAAGAAGAATAAACTGCATCCCGTCGCAAAAATGACCGTCAACACAATCCCGATCGCTGAAATAACACTCTGTGTGGCTCCTAGTGACAATGTAAAGCCAAAAGTAGAAGCTAAGGTATTGTTATCCCTTAAGTACAAAATCGTCTCAGGTAATGCCCCAGCAATGAAGATCAAGACCAAAACATTGATTAATGGTCCCATAATTTCTTGTCCCATGGTTCGACCACTCTTAATCAATTGCTTCATCGTAATATCACTCTTGGTTTGAATCAATTCGTACAAACTAGAGATGATGTCAGTTGCTTCATCCATTACCGCACCTAAAATTCCGATTAAAGTCTGTGCTAAGAACAATCCACGCGGATCCTGCGTTGCATAGTCACCAGTTTCATATTTCATTTCAGATTCGCCAGTTAATTTCATAATGACGTAGCACAAGGCAAAGGAAACAAATACTCCAAGTAGTGTTGCTAGCCACGTTGCTAGCATCTTTTTATTAAAGCCTTGCACAATTAATAAACTGACAAATGAAAAGATAATATCAGCAAAGCCAAACAGCAAAATGATATGTGACCCATTCAAGTGAACATCCCATACGATAATCAAATAGAAAATAAGCCAACTGAGGGCCATCGAAATGACTAAGAAAATGGAATGCTTACCTGACACTGCCACCATCAAAGTTAAAGTGATCGTAACTACTAAAACTAGTACCCAATCTCGCTTGGGGTTAACAATCGCTGGATCGCCTTTTTTGATATTGACGAAAATTCGCTGGTGAGCACGATACTTCTGCGTTGTTAATTGTGAAGGATAATAAATATTCTTCGTTGTATACGTCTCACCCTTATGCTTTCCAGACAAAACCTTCAAGTGCAATATCTGTTGTCTAGTTTGATCTTGGTTTTTATAAACATCTTCGTTTTTCTCAACCAAGGTATCCTTAATCTTATTATCCGTAATTACTGCAACTTCATCTTTATGATAAATATCCGTTGCAAAATACGCTAATACTGTAAAAATTGCACCGACTATTGCTACGATAATCGCTGCAGTATAACGTTTTTTCCACTTATGTTCCATTACTACAACTTCCTATTTTCCAATATACGTTTACTCTAAAACAAAAGATGACCTATTGTTAGGTCATCTTCTAATTCTTAATGTTTTTATTTAAAACTTAAAAATTCTTTGCCACCAATGTTCTTTTCTTTCAGGAAGTTGCATATCTTCTAGAGTTCTATGAACATTTGCAGTTGCACGTTTTTTAGCGTTTTCCTTTGCTTTAGAAATAATTTCGTCATGCATGTCTTCTTTTACTTCTTCACGCTTTTCAGCAGCATCTTTTGGCTTGTCATCATCATCGCTGACAACACCAGAAATATCTGGCAAAGCTGCAATCTCATCAGAATTATCCTTAGGTGCAGTAAGCTGCTTTTGCGCTTCAATCAAATCTTGATTCTGCTTTTGAATCACATTCAATTGTTTTTGCAAGGAATTAATTGCCTCATTTTGGTTAGAGATAGTTTGTTGAAGAGTATTCAGCAACTTAACTACTTCTTGCGTATCCATTACATCAGTATTGGTGTATGGAGTTGCTCTTTTTGGCTCTTCTTTTTGCTTTTCGTCTTGTTCTTTTTTATCACTAACCGCATAAATTTGACGGGCAGCTTCTTGCAGAGTTAGACCGCTATTTTTAGATAAACGGTGAAAAGCCTTCAGATCATCAATATCTTTTTGATGGTACAAACGAGCCTTTTGTTTAGTGCGAGCAAAATAATTGGAATTTCCCGTAACCTTTTCAACGATTAAAGAGTACTTCCTTAATGTAGCTACACTAATACCTAATTCTTCTGCGGCTGCTTTAGGCGCAGCTAACTCCTCAAAATCATGCGTGTTAGTTGTCATTAAAATCTACCTCTTAATTTTCGGCATTAATCGTGCTTGTGAAGCAAAGTCTTCTTGTGGTCGAATCTGTCCATACCTGCTTCAATCAAGCGAGTAATCAATTCAGTGTAAGGAACACCAGCTTCTTCAAACAACTTAGGATACATACTGATGTTGGTGAAGCCAGGAAGAGCATTAACCTCAGTTAAAACGACTTTACCACCTGGGGTAAGCATAGAGTCAATTCTAGCCATACCGCTACATTCAGTAACTTCGTAAACTTTACGAGCGTTCTTTCTAACTGTATCAATGATTTCATCTGGCAAGTCTGCTGGAATTTGCAGCTTAGAAGTTGAGTTGTCATCATACTTGTTTTCATAAGTGTAGAATGAGCCTTTTGCATTGGTGATTTGACCAACACCTGCTACAATTGGATTATCGTTACCCAAAACAGCTGTTTCAACTTCAGTACCTGGAACAGTTTCTTCAACTAAGACCTTATCATCATACTTGAAGGCTTCTTCTAGTGCTGCAGCATATTCATCAGCGTTAGTAACATGGTTTACACCAACTGATGAGCCTTGGTTAGATGGCTTAACGAACATGTCACGGCCAAGCTTCTCAGCAACCTTTTCATAGTCAAGTTTATCATTATTCTTGTCATTGTATTCAAAGCGCTTGATTGAAATCCAATCAGCAACTGGAACACCAACTTTTTGAGCCAAAATCTTGGTAAATTCCTTATCCATAGTTACGGCAGCAGCTAAGACGTCATCACCAACAAATGGCTTGTTCATCAAACGGAACAAACCTTGCAATACACCGTCTTCACCTAAATTACCGTGAACGATTGGGAAGAAGACATCAATTTCTGGCAAGTTTTCCAATTCGATCAAGTTAGAAATGTTGTGAACCTTGTGTGGGTTCTTAACTTGGTATGAAGGATCTTCCAATACTTTGAAGCTTTCTTCTTCGCTTGCGAAGTAGCCTTCATTAGTGATCCAAATTGGATGCACATCGAACTTATCCTTGTCAATTGCTTTATAAATATTGTGACCCGAAACAATTGATACTTCATATTCTGATGAGTTACCACCAAAAATTAATCCGACTTGTATTTTTTTAGTCATTGTTTTATACCTCTTTTAAATGTTCTAAACCTTTATTATACGCAAAGAATACCAG
The DNA here is from genome assembly GCF_902491705.1 of uncultured Lactobacillus sp. GTDB lineage: Bacteria > Bacillota > Bacilli > Lactobacillales > Lactobacillaceae > Lactobacillus. The sequence goes on from NZ_CABUIW010000042.1 coordinate 5,413, forward strand.
AAAAACTCAAAATAGTGGAATATTTTTGATTAAAGCCTTTTCACAATAGTTTATAATTTAATATAAATAGATTAACCAAAGCCCCAGAAGGGAGTTCAAAATGCTTTTAAAAAAATTCTCTATCACGGCTATCGTAGCATTATTATTTGTACCGCTTGTTAGTTCTAATGCTCAAGCAGCTACTTTTACTACACAAGAAATCAACGAGATCCATAATTTTCAAAAAGAATACGCTAATTTAGATAAAACTACTTACAGTGCTTCAAATCTTTATAGTGCTAAACCAAGTTTAAGTAAGAAATTTAAAGCTGGTAGTTTAAACAAAAAATACATCAACACCCAAGTTGATTATATCAATTACTACCGTTCATTATTCAGCTTATCAGCCGTAACTACTAGCATAGCTTCAAACGCTGCTGCTCAAAAAACGGCAGCAGTCATGGCTGCAATTAACGCCAGTCCTTTTATTAACCAGCATGGTTTACCCAGTGAAAAAAGACCAAGTTATATTTCTAAAGCAACTTGGAAACTAGCTAAAGAAACATCTGAAAGCTCCAACTTGAATTTCAATGTATCACGACAATCAGCTGGCGATGTCATCACCGACTTAATTACTGACCACTACAATTTAAGCGGAGCCGATACTGGACACCGTGCATGGTTGCTTTCTACGCGCTTAACCACTACGGGAATCGGGGCCGCATATGGCAATAACGGCTACCGCTATTCCGTTCAAAAAGTGCTCAACGCAAACGACATGTTTCGTGCGGCTAGCCAGCCGGTAGTTACCTACCCTAGTGTGCGTCTTTTTCCTTCAGAATTAGCTAAGGGCAAAAACATCGTTTGGTCAATTTATCTCTCCAATAGAGTTGTCAGATCTACGCCATCAATCACAATTAGAGATCTAGATACTGATATTGTTACTAATGCCACTCATGTCAAAAATTACAGCTCTAGCGGCTATGGCAACTTCAAGACGATCATCACTTATTCACCTGGCAAAACTCATATTGTTTCAGGACACGAATATGAGGTCAATATTAATGGTGTTTACAAATACACGTTTAAGCTCTTTAAACAAGATGCCACTAATGACACCACTATCTATGCGACAGAAAAAGATAATAAAGAAAATGGTTCAAATGTCCAAACCAACACTTCTTTGAATAAGCAAACTGAGGTCCAATCCCCAATTTTGCTTCAAAATAAAATTCTAACTGCAGCAGTTACTCCTAATACTTTAACTGTTCCAACTAATTCAAATAATTTATTTGATCAGTTAGCTAAAAAGAGCAAATGGAGACAAAATTTCTTTATTAAAACTCTTCGCATTCAAAAATATTAAAAACTAAAAGACCAGACGCATTGCGCCTGGTCTTTTGATTATAAAACTTTAGATAAAAAGTCTTTTGCTCTATCTGATTTAGGATGTTCAAATACCTCTTCAGATGTGCCCTTTTCTTGCAAATAACCGTCAGCCATAAACCAAACTTCATCTGCTACTTCACGAGCAAAGCCCATTTCGTGAGTAACGATGACCATTGTCATCCCTGTGCTAGCCAAATCCTTCATAGTTTTCAAAACTTCGCCAACCATTTCAGGGTCAAGGGCACTAGTCGGTTCGTCAAACAGCATCACTTCTGGATCCATTGCTAAGGCTCTTGCAATAGCCACACGTTGTTGTTGACCACCTGAAAGACTAGTTGGGAATTGCTTAGCTCGGTCAGCTAAACCAACTTTTTCTAAAAGTTCTAAACCAGTTTTTTCAGCTTGAGCATCGCTAATTCCTTTAACCTTCATTGGGGCTAATTTGATATTTTCAATTACGTTCATATTAGGAAAGAGGTTGAAGTTCTGGAACACCATTCCCATTTTTTCACGCAATTGGTCAAGTTCCTTACCGTCTTTTAAACTAGCTAAATCCGTACCGTCAAAAATTATTTTTCCAGCTGTTGGATGTTCAAGCACATTAAGACAGCGCAAAAAGGTACTCTTACCAGATCCTGAAGGACCAATAATACAAATTACCTGTCCCTTTTCAACAGAAGCTGAAATATCCTTTAAAACTTCGTTTTTACCAAAAGTCTTTTTGAGATGTTGAATATCAAGCATTTTAGTCATTGTGTTTCATCCGTCTTTCAAAATAATTAAGTAATCTAGTCAAAGTAAAGGTCATGATGAAGTAGATGATCATCGCAATAAATAATGGTAATACGCCACGGTAAGTTGAAGTTTGAATAAGTTCAGTTTGGTACATCAATTCAGTTACACCGATAACTGATACTAATGAACTATCCTTTAATAAAGTAATAAATTCGTTCCCTAAAGCCGGCCAAATATTCTTTAAGGCTTGAGGAATAATGACGTAGCGGTATGCCTTAGCTTGGCTTAAACCTAATGATCTTGCAGCTTCAGTTTGGCCTTTAGCAACAGATGCGATACCAGATCTAATGTCTTCAGCAACATAAGCTCCTGAGTTAAGTCCGATCGCAATGATACCTGCCACTAGAGCTGATAAATTAGAAATTAATACACCGATACCGAAGTAAACAAACAAGATTTGAACCATTTGAGGCGTACCACGAATGAATTCGATGTAGCAAACGGCAATCCAGTGGAGCAACTTGTTCTTAGACAAACGCATAAGTGCAAGAAGCATCCCCAAAACAATACCGATCAAAACTGAGAAAACAGTGATTACGATAGTGTAGCCCACACCTTTAACGAAGTATGGTGCATATTTTGCCATAGTGTTGGTCTTTTTAGCTGTCTTCATGTATTTAGCAGCTTCTGGCAAATACTTTTTATCGATTAAGTTCTTCTTTTCTACGCGATTAATTGTCTTGTTAACTGCCTTAACTAAGTCAGTTTGACCCTTAGCGATTGCCACAGCGTTACCTGCTTGTGGTTCCTTTAAATCACTTTTTACGGCTAACAAACTATTATCATTTTGCGCATAAGCTTTAGCAATCAATTCTTCCACGACTACACCAGACATCTTGCCTGATTTTAATGCCAAAACTAAGTTGTTGATCTTACCCAAACCCTTAGCTTTTGACTTTTTCATTTGAGAATTAATCAATTGGTATTGAATACTACCAGTTTGTGCACCAACAGTTTGACCAGCAAAATCAGCAATCTTTCTATACTTGGCCTTGTCGCGCTTATTAATTAAGAAGTATTCACCACTTGGTCTGTAATAAATCTTTGAGAAATCTACGCTCTTCTTTCTCTCTGGGTTAGGTGTCATAGCTGAAATAACCATATCGACCTTACCAGTTTCAAGAGCTACAAGAAGTGAGTCAAAGCTCATGTTCTTGATAACTAACTTAGCGTGCAAGTCCTTAGCAATATCTTTAGCTAATTCAATATCAACCCCAACGTACTTGGTATTGCCATTTACACTAGTAGTAAATTCAAGTGGTGGATAGTCAGCTGAAGTACCCACGACCAGTTCTTTTGATTGCTTAATCTTTTTCATCACTGAGCCACTCTCAACTTTTTTGGTAGCGGCAAAAGTTGGCTGATTAAACAAAAAAAGAGTTGAAATTAGTGTAATGAAAGCAAGAAACAAGTGGATTATTTTTGCTTTTTTCATAAAAACTCCCCTAACTCTTTCGTTAAATATATATAAAATTTGTTAATTATTTTTTAATTATAAAGAAAGAACGGGCTTTGTGCAAGAAAAAAACGCAATCATGATGCATGATTACGCTTTAGTATGATCTACTTAGCTGATGTTGCTTGCCAAGGAATAGCACAAATGACATACATAATTACCCCAGCAATTACGTAGTCCAAGAAGACGCTACTGCCTATTTCTAGTAAGAATCCAAATTCAATATTATCAACATTGAAGATAACTGGCACTAATGCCAATAATCCTGAAATTAAAATTAACCAAAATCCGGCCCACATGCCAGCTGCTGCAATATCATGTATCAGCATTCTGGCATTTGCCTTTGATTTCATATCATTAATCAATGAAAACAGAGTAATGATAGTAACGATAATGATAATAATATTGACAATTACAAGTAAACAAGCAATGTTGGCACCCAAAGTTATTACGCTTAAATTGAATGCTTTAGCTACTGCATAAGGCGCATTGGCCTCCTGCTTTTTTAATTTGCTGTCAATTACTTGAGCCCCACTAGAAGAGCCTTTATCAATTCCTTGGTGAATATCTGTCAAAATCTGATTAGCCAGATCTAGATTATTAACCTTAAATCCATGAATGCCTAACGAATAGTCAATAACATGGTCGGCAATGGGCTGAGTTTGTGCGTTAGCAAGTAAATTCGCGTCATCCTCGCTTTTGGCCCCTACCAAATCAGCAAGATTATCAAAATTTCTATTTATTTGTCTGACAATAACAGCCTGATTGTAACTAGTTCTAATCTGACCTTTCATAAAAATCGGATTCAGAAAAGTAGCTGTGATTAGGGTTAATGCCGCAATCAAAAAGATTACGAAAGCAAGCATTCGTTTATATTGATTGTTTTGCTCATGCCCCATTCGTCGCAAATCAGCTCTTTTGCCTTCAACCATGACTAATAGTCCCCTTTAGCTGAAAATTTCTTTTCCTTCGTCAAACATCGTATCAATTGCACGGTGAACGACTTCCATATCAGCTGATTCAATAATTTCATGTCCTTCGCTTAAGGCCTGATTGATTTCTTCAGAAGAGCAATGAAGGAAACTGAACATCAATGCACTAGTTGCATAGTCAGCTAATGCTTCAGCTGATAAGTGGTGCTTCTTACGGTCATGATACAAACGACCAATACCACTTGTAACAAAAGCAATACCAGTTTCAAGTTCTGCTTCATCAACATCAATGCCATCAAACAAATGATTAGCTTGAATCCAGTCATTGAGCATTATACCCCAATTGTCTAGTGTGGCGTTGCTTACAAAAGCTTCTGAGATGATTCTGTCTAATCCTTCATCGTGCATCCCCAAAATAGCAATTGTATAAATAAAAGCCTTGGTTCTAGCATATGGAGCGTTGCTATTAGCCATGTCATAGTTATTTACTTGTTGACCTAATGTATTAAAAAGATTGCGGATAATATCATTAGTCAGCTTGGCTTTATGCGGATAATATGATTGCAACAGGGATTTTGAAATGCCTGATTTTTCTGCAATCATTTGCAAAGAAACATTATCCATTCCATTTTCTCTGATTAGATGGAAAGTATTGCCAAGAATAATTCTCCGTCTTTTCATGTTTTTCCGTCGTGCCATTTTTATCCCTCTAACTTTCTCTTTCTATACAACTTACACCAATTATATCAATCATAGCTATTTATGAATAGTTTTATGTTTTAAACAAAAAAATAATCCTCATGTTGATGAGGATTATCATATATCAACTTTTAAATTATAATTTATTTCAAACGATTTTGCTCATCAAAAATTTGGTGAATTGAACGATCGTTGTAAACATAGTCAATACCACGAGCCAAAAGTTGATCTACAGAGATACGAACCATTCTGTCTGGGTAACGATTATGCTTGATAGTATCAGTTACAACAATTTGTTCAATTGGTAATTCGTTAAGTACTTCAGTTGCGTTCTTTGAAAGAAGTGCGTGAGTTGCTGCAACGTAAACTTTCTTAGCACCTGCAGCTAAAACTGACTTAGTTGAAGATGAAATGCGTGAACCAGTATCAATCAAGTCATCAACAATGATACACTTCTTGTCCTTGACATCACCAATGATATCGTGGACTTCAGTATCATAGCGTGCACCGCGTTGGTCAACAATAGCAATTGGAGCATTGAAGTATTGACCAAAGTTACGAGCAAGCTTAGCGCCTGAGTGGTCAGGTGAAACAACTACGATATCGTCGTCTTCCTTGGTAGCAATACCGTTATCTAAGAAGTATTGACCAAGAAGTGGAATAGCATGCAAGTGATCTACAGGGATGTTGTAGAAACCTTGAATTTGTGAAGCATGCAAATCAACGGTGATCAAACGATCCATACCAGTCAATTGAAGCAAGTTAGCCACAAGTTTAGCAGTAATAGGTTCACGTGAACGAGTCTTAGTGTCTGAACGTGAATATGCTAAGTATGGAACTACAACATTAATAGTGTGAGCTGAAGCACGGTGAAGTGCGTCCAAAACAATTTCAAGTTCCATGAAGTTTTCGTTAACTGGATCTTGAATAGATTGAATAACGAAAACGTCACAACCTCTGACAGTTTCACCAATGTTAACTTGGATTTCACCATCGCTAAAGTGATGAACTGCAGTTTCAATAAGTGGTTGATGCAAAATTGAAGCAATCTTTTCATTTAATGCGGGATTACCACCTAACCCGATCACCTTCATTGGGTGCAATAATTGATGGAGTTCTTCCTTGTTCATAGCTACCTCTTCTGAATTAAAAATCATATACATTCTCATTATATACGAAAAAGATAGTAAATGGCCTTTAAAAAAACATTTTGTTAACAAATAGCAATCAAATTATTTGCCTTTCAAGCTTATATGTATAATACGCGTGGTATTAGTTAAATCGTTCTAGACAATATGCCATGTTGGAAGCCAAAATTACTACTTCCAGCCTTTCCTGAAATCCTATTAAGTTGTGCGTCTATTGCTCCCTGCATGTAATAGAAAAGCAGATTAAAGTCGCTCTCAATTATCATTCGAATTACCATCAACTGATAATCATATGTTTTTAGTATTCTTCATATTGTAACGATATGATGCCCAAAGTATTAAACTGATTATGCATTTTTGTCCCAAGTATCCCTCTATCCCGCATCACTAAGATAATAGCGATGAGGCAAATCGGTATTGACAATTAACTTGAAAACTTCTTTAGCATTATGTACTGATGCTTCAGTAATAACATAATCCGCGCTGGTAATCGCATGAACTTTGAATCCGTAGTAGTAAACCTTCAGCTTTATAGCCAATATTCGCGTAATCACGAAAAATCTTTACTCTGCGATTGCGTACGGGCTGACATAAAGGGACAGGAAAACAGTCAAAAGCTGAAATGCATTCTTGAGAGATTGAGCTTGTGAAGCAAGGATTCATAAAATCTTCTTTGCGATTCAAGTATATTGTCTTTGATTTATTTATACTTAATAAGAAGATCTTCTAGTATTTTTCCATATTGTAACATACCGATACTAATCAAAAATTCTTTGATTTGGTTACTCTTATCGTATAATTTTTTATTATTAGTTTGATGATAATGAATTATGTTTTTGAAAAACTCAAACGCCGCTTTATAAAATACTAATTCGGGTTTTGTTTTTATTTTGTCGCCGTTTTTAATGAAATAAGCAGTATCTATTTTTTTATTATCATTAAGTGAAAATGCTAGGATATTTACTATTATAGCTAATAATGATATCTGCATTCTGATATTAGTAGTATTGATATATTGATCAATTATCTTCTTAGCGATTATTTTGTTACTCTCTAAATCATAAAAATACATAAAATTACAGAATAAAGTTACTTTGCTTTCATTAAAATTTGGAATACTAAAAATTTTTTCTTTTATTTTATCCCTTAACTCTAAATTTGGTTTTTCTGTAGGATCTTTCATGATTTCAACCCAGGCATCTATTAATAATAATTGTTCTTGTTTTTCTTTTTTTAAAAGGCTACTTTCTTTTACTAAGGGCTTGAGACTTTTAACTTTATCAATATTATTTTCATAATACGCTTCAGACATTATGGTATTAAAGTCTTTTATTTGCTGATGTCTGAGATCATCGCTTGAATTCAATCGACTAAAGAATTCCCATAGAGGAATGTTGTTGTAATGAAGTAATTCAATTAAACTATCTGCTGTAATTCTATGGGCACTTTTTTCTACCTTAGAGTAGTAAGACTGGCTCATAATTACTCCACTATCAGTAAATTTCTTTTGGTTTTTACCTTGGCTAATGCGATATTCTTTCAATAAATCTCCTATTGTCATGTTTAACTCCTTATTTTTATTCAAATATGACTATTTTATGGAATTAATTATAAAACCTATATCATAGGTTTAACATCCAATTTAAAGAAGGAGTTAAACATTATGAATGTATTTTTGAAGAATAAAGACTACAGAAGATTCTCAGTTGCCAGCTTCCTTTCTAGTGCTGGTGATATTCTCTTTTACTTAGCATTTATGACTTATGCAAGTAAATTGGAAAACTACTCATTGGCTTTATCATTGATTGCAATTTCAGAATCTGTTCCAAGATTGTTTGACATTTTTGGTGGTTACTTAGCTGATAGAACACACAAAAAATTCAAAAGTATCTTCTTAATGGCAGTAATTAGATTTTTCCTTTACGGTTTAGTAGGGGTATTGTTCATTACCAACGTTTCTCAATGGAATTTAGTAATTGTAGTAGTAGCTATTAACTTCATTTCTGATACAGTTGGTGCCTACTCAAGCGGTCTTAGTGCTCCGTTGATTGTTGATTTAGTTGGAGAAAAAGATTTTGCTCAAGCAGAAGGATTTACTAATGGTATCAGCCAAGTTATTACTACCATTGCTCAATTTGCTGGTTCTGCATTACTGTTGGTATTATCATACTCAAGCCTGGCTTTCGTTAATGCCTTTACTTTCTTATTTGCGGGTATCTTGTACGCTAGTGTTGGACTTCGTCACAAGAAAGAAAATAAACAGCTTGAACCCGAAGAAGTGAATGATCAAAAGTTCTTTGAAACTATGAAGTCTTCATACACTCAAATTAAAAAAGCACCGGGATTATTGTCAGTTGTTTTGGTAATTGCACTTCTTAACGGTGCATTATCTGCAATGGGTTCATTATTGCCAATTGTTATGGCTGGTAATCGCTCAACAATGATTATTTCAACTTACAGTTTTACCATCGCAGTTATTGGATTAATGGTCAGTTGCGGTTCAATTTTAGGTAGCACTTTTGGATTACAATTATTCAAAAAACAATCTGTATTTTTTATGGTAATTCTAGCTTTAGTACTTAGTGCGGCCACTACAATTTCTGCATTACTTGCAAATATTTACTTAATTTTGCCAGCTTATTTTTCATTGTCTATTGTTACAATGACAGCTTCACTTAAGATGCAACAATGGCTCGTTACAACAATTGATCGTAAAATTTTGGCTTCAAGCGTTGGGTTACTTAATACTATTTTAATGGCGACAGCACCTTTAATGACTACGGCTTTGACTACAGTTTCTGGTTTAGGTAGTGTTAAATATGCATTGTTTGTACTTTTAGCAGTTGAAATTATTAGTTTCTTTGTAGCAATTAGAATGAGTATCAAAGTTGCTAAAAAAGAAATTACAACAGCTGCAGCAGCTAATGAGTAAAAATATAAGTATATCAACTAGCGCTACATATATGTATACTATAAAAAGAGACATCTTAATTTCATATACCACTATTTACAAAAGTCTTTAATCAAATCAAGTAATTTGAGACTTCTAACTGCATAACTATTATGTGTTTGACGTGGCATCAATACCAAACGCGCATTAGGCATCAATTGACTGTACCAGCGAACATGTTCAACCTTAACCCAATCTTTTTCACCGACTACACACAAAGTTGGCGTCGTAATTTTCTTTAAATCATCTTCTGAAATAAATGATTCAGTCAATTCAACTCGGCTATCTCGATCAAGTCTTAAAAAGCGGTGAAAGCCTTCAGTTAAATAGTGGTAAGGACGAATACCGGCTCCATTAACAAAAACGCCGGCCACAATCATCTTTTTGAAGATATCTGGATGTTTTCTAGCTAGCATCATTGCAGTCAAACCACCTGCATCAAAGCCAAAGCAATAACATCCCTCAATCCCAACTTGCTTAATAAAAGCATAGACGTCTTCCACTTCAGTTTTATAGTGTTCCGCAATATCGCCTTCACTAAGACCGTGACCACGCATGTCTAATACATAAACTGTGTAATACAGTGATAAAGGAGCTACAATCTTATCAAACATTCCACCATCCAAATGGTGTCCATGAAGAAGAAGCAAAGGTGCACCTTTGCCTAATTTTTGGTAATAAAATTCAACACCATTGACTTTTTCTTTCATAAAAACCCTCTCTTATTGAGCGTCGCTATCGCGCAAAGCTTGACGATCTAATTTTTTGCGCATCTTTTCATCTTCACGATCCTTAAGCATGGTTTTAATAATCTTGTGCCATACTCGATAATTACCGCGGAAATTGTCTGCTACTTTTTTAATGTTTGGTTGGTGAATAATACTGCCTTTTCTTTGCCAGTAGTGGTAGTAAGGCTTTTGGGTATAGTAAACACCCTTGCAGACTGAAATATATTTTACATTAAAAATTTGATCTTCAAGAAGTGAAATATCACGATCAAATTGTAAATGGAACTTTTTAATGATCGATGTCTTGTATGCTTTGTTCCAGCTGTAGCCTTTCATTGGTGAACCAAAGACATTAGTCAACTTAAGATAAGTTTCACTGCGTGTTAAAAAACCACCCTCAGGATGACCAACTACATGAGATTTCTTGTCAGGGTAATCCATCCAATAACCACAAGATACTAGACTTACATCTGGGTGTTCTTCAAAGGCATGAATGAAAAAGGAAGTATATCCAGGATCCACCCAATCATCACCATCATGAAAGGTGACATATGGCGTATCGATATATTTCATACCGACATTACGTGCATCGGATGGGCCGCCATTTTTCTTTTGAATTAATTTAAAATATGGAAAGCGATGGGCATAGTTTTGGGCTACCTCAACCGAATTATCAGTTGAACCATCATCTACCACGATTAGCTTAAAGCTCTTGTCGATTTGCTTAAGCAATGCATCAAAAGCGCGTGGTAGATATTGTGCCGTATTATAAACCGGCATAATGATAGTTAACTTAGGCACTTGTAACATATTGTCCCCCCTTATTGCTCTTCATTATACCATCTTCAAGTTTTAGGTTGAAATTAAGAAAGTTTTAGTAGATGATTTACTTCTTATTCAAAAACATTTAGTATAATGTTTCTATCAATTAGAATATATATTCGAGAGGAAAAATAATGAAAAAAACTATTCAAATTTTAACAGCCATTTTGTTTAGTGCTGTCGCGGCAATCGCAATTGGTCAAAATAATTTGGTTTTAGCCGATGACGATACTCCTGTAGTAACGCTCGGCAGTTCATTAACTGATTCACAAAGAGACGGTACATTAAAAACTTTAACTGCCCCACTAAATGGCGGTAACTACCAAACAATCACTGTTACTGGTTCTGACTTAGTTAGATACTTGAATCCATCTGGTGATAATTTCACAACTTCATCAGGTGTCTGGTCTAGTGCAATGATTCAAAAAACAAGCAACGGTTCTGGTATTAACGTAAAGATTTTGGACTACAATGGCAAAAACAACATTACAACTATCACTGCCAACCAATACAAAAACGCTGCTTTAACTGCCGGAATTACAGATGCTAACATCTATGTTACTAGTGCTATTCCAATCGACGGTTCTGGTGCCTTAGCCGGTGTTTATGCAGCTTATGCCAAGAATGGTAATGCGTTAAACCAAAAGCAAGTTAACGCAGCACAAGACGAAATGAACACCTTGAGTGGCATTACCCAAGATAACAAAAATAAAAAAGGTTATTCTGACGCTCAATTGAACAATGCCGTTGCTGGAGCTAAATCAGAAATGGCTAAGCAAGGTCAAAATATTTCTGATAGTCAAATTCGTGATATTGTAAATAATCAAATCAATATCAACCACTTAGGCAACACCATTAACAACAATCAAAAGAATCAAATTATCAACCTTTTGATTGAAATTCGTGATTCTGGTGCCCTTAAGAGTAGCAGTTTTAAAGGTCAAGCTTCTAAGCTTTCCAGCCAAATTGAAAATGGTGCTAAGAACATCTTTAATAAATTCAACACTCCAGAAAACCGCAACTGGCTCCAGCAATTATGGGACAGTGTGGTTAACTTCTTCAGCCATTTATTTGGCGGCGTAATTTTAGGATAAGTAAAAAGGTCATGATTATTCAATCATGGCCTTCTTTGTTACATTTTTTGATCCATATAACGGTTTAATTCGTGGTCGACAAATTCATTGCCGCGGTTATTGGCATGTCCCTTAGTCCATTCAAAGGTGCTGTCAGGAAAATGGGATAATAAGCTATCTAGTTCTTTCCATTCAGCTACATTCTTTAATGGACCGGATGACCGTTTCCAGTCGCGTTTCTTCCAGCCTTGCAACCAGTGCTGATTAATCGCATTTAAGACGTACTTTGAATCAAGCACAAAAAGCAAATGCTTTTCATTAAAGCCTAATTCAATTAACTTTTTAAGCGCATTGATCAAAGCTGTCTGTTCCATCTTATTGTTGGTTGCACCATATTCACCGCCTGAACCATGAACAGATTGGTCATCCCATTCAATCAAATATGCCCAGGCAGCTTTATCTGTCTTTTTAACATGGCCGCCTTTATAAACGCCAGTATTGCGTGTACCACCATCAGTATAAGTCGTCGCAAAATATTCAGTTGATTGAGTATTTTGCTTTTTTGTTTCTTGACTAGTTTTAACCACTTTAGGTTTATTAGCTTTTATCTTTTTAATCGCATTTTCTAACGTGTCTTGCTTTTTATTAAGAGTCTCCTCACGCGTTTTTTCCTGCCAGCCTAAATAATCGATTGCGTCAGTAATATTTTCAAAAGACTTGTATTCAGCGCCAGAAAAGCCATTAACTTGTTCTTTGGCCTCGTCCCAATTACGATAAACACCCGGAATGCGACCTTTTTTTACTGCATAAATTTTCATTGACTACCTCAAAAATCAAAAATCTTTCACTCAATGTTAAAATATAGTTATTATTGTTTTTATTTTATTATATGAAAAAGAAACGAAGGTGAGCAAAGGTTGTTTTTCAATACTAAAAAATATGCCGAAGAAGCAGAAAAAAATCATAAACATGATCTAAAGCAAGAGCCAACCATGTTTAATATGATCTCATTAGGATTATTGGCTACCTTTGCTCCTACCCGAATTTTCTTAAAAATGCACAAGAGGCACATTACTGATAATGTCGTCATCGAAGAAAGCGATCTAGAGCAAGTTCCGATTATTTATTTCCACGGTTTTCGCGGTGGTGACTACACTACTAATGTTATGGTGCATCAAGCAACTAAAGATAAAGGAAACGAAAAGTTTTTAAAAGTTACTGTAGATCTATTAGGTAACTTCAAGCTAGAAGGCACCTGGACTGGCGATAAACACCCAATAGTCCAAGTGGCTTTTCGTCAAAGAATTGTCGGCATCTACGGCATCGATTATTATTTAAGCTTTGTCCTGCCATTTTTGGCTAAAAGATATAACTTCAAAAACTATATTGCGGTAGCTCACTCATTAGCTTGTCCTTGCATCATTAGAACTGAGATGAAGCACTCTTCAAGTAAGACTTTCCCGCATTTAACCAAATGTGCCCTTATTGCCGGTCCATTTGATGGCGTAACTTATCTAGGTGACATCCCCAACGTTAATGTTTTAAATGAAAACGGGCGTCCTAGCATGATGAACCCACATTATCTTTATCTTTTATTCAACCGCAGGAAATTTAATCCTAATATTTCTGTTTTGAATATTTATGGTAATGTTTTAGACAATACCAATACAGATAAATTTATTTCAGTTGTGTCTGCCAAAAGCATCCGCTACATTTTGGCTCCTAAAGCCCATTTCTACCAGGAAGTCGAAGTACGCGGCAAGCAAGATGCGGAACACAGCTGGATGCACGACAATCCCTTTGTGATTGATATTATTAATAAGTTTCTTAATTTGAAAAAATAGTTTCTATGGGAGGAAGTTAACTGTTGACCAAAACGTAGATAAATATAGAAGAATATGGAAACTGGAACTATTTAGAAAGATAAACATGGAGAATAG
>NZ_CABUIW010000043.1 GCF_902491705.1 uncultured Lactobacillus sp.
TTGTTCTTTATTAAATTTAGTCATAATAAAAGACCCAAAAGTGTCTAACTTTTGGGTCTCACTTCACTGCCTAATCCGGCAACGGTATTTTTTTAGCCATTGATACGATTTTGATCTCTAACTTTACTCTTTATTTCAGTATAGCCATCAAGCACATTTGCGTAGCGTCCTAAGATGAAAAGGTAATCTGATAGGCGATTCATGTATTCTAAGTCGCAATCATCTAATTTTTGCTCATTTAAGCTTAACTTAACTAAAGATCTTTCAGCTCGTCTGGCGATTGTTCTAGCATATTGCAAGTTGGCACCCGTAACCTTGCCACCAGGCAAGATAAATTCAGGAATAGTGGGGATTTTAGGAGTTAATTCATTAATGCGATTTTCTAGTTGCGTAACGTTTTCCTCACTAATTTCGTGGTGTCTTTTGACTACAATATCGGCTTGAAGCTGATATAAATCGCGCTGAACGTTTTCTAGTTCGCCGCGCAACTCTTGGCAATTTTCAGATAGGTTAGCTAAAACTACGCCAAGATATGATTGAAGTTCATCTACATTGCCTAATGCTTCAATTTGCAAGTCATATTTAGGCACCATCTTGCCAGTGACTTGTTTAGTTAAGCCTTTATCACCGACCTTGGTGTAGATTTTGATTGTCATTAAATTATCCTCCGCTCATAAGCTTCAAGTGCTTTAGTTACTGGCTTATATAAAACAAAGTAAAAGGCAAAGTTACCAATTGCGTGATATGTGTCAAAGGCAAAACTAGAAACAAGATAAGCGATGAAAGCAGGCAAACCACCAAAAATGGTCATTCCAAGATCGACAAAGAAGCCGTATTCCCAGCCTAAAAAGGTAGCTAAGGCTACTTGCAGTAAGAAGTGATTTTGCAAGGGCATAACTTTATTTAAAAAGGCCACGGTTAATACGCATCCAGCATATGCCAAGATTTGCGGAATAGTCCAAATGCCAAATCCCAAATAAATATTTGAAATTAGCATTGTTAAAGCAGCCAAAGTGATGCCAGAACCGATACCTAAATTAAGCGTCACAATCATTAAGATATCAGTCACTGGTTGAACATTTGGAATAGGAATGATTTTGAAAACGCGTAAGACCACGCACATTGCTGTAAGCATGGCCATTAGTGCGATTTGTCTGATTTGTAGTCGCTCAGTAACCATAAATTACTTCACCTTGTCTAACGTAAATTTAACCTTATCTTTGTTAGCAACGGCCTGTTGTTCGACACCTTTAGATGCCCATTTGCCGTTAATTGTGTAAGTCCAGTAAATCTTTTTCTTAGGGTTTTGCTTCTTGCCATCAATTGAGGTAATAAAGCCTTTGGTTTCTTGCACCTTCCATGCCTTCTTGAGACCAGTAATTACCTTGGCCTTTTTCTTAGGAATCTTAACAGATTTAGTGTCTACGGTTTTCTTTCCTTCTTTTAAGGTGTAGTTAACCGTAATTTGATTCTTAGCAGGAGTTTTAGCACTAGATGAACTATTATTTGAACATCCTGTTAAAAATAATGCTAAAAATGCAACGATTGAAAATAATAAGCTAAATTTGTGTTTGTTCTTCATTTTTTCTCCTCGTAAAAATTATTTGATTGGGCAAGCACCGCCGGCACAGTCGGTTTGTCCTACAAGTTCTAATCCCTTTTGATCGTCATTTTGCTTTTCGAATACTTCTTCGACATCATCAGTAATCAAAGCAGCTCTTTCTTCATAAGTCTTCTTGTTAATTGGTTCCTTTGGAGCTTGCTTAAGTGAGCCACCATAGTAAGGAAGAAGAGAAGTTGATTTAATAGTGTGTCTGTATTGGTGAAGAAGTGGGGCGATTTCGTCACTTTCATCTGATTGGAAAGTAATAGTACAGCTGACAGCATTATCAGACCAGTAAGTTTGAAGGAATGCTTGAGTCGCAAATTGTTCTTCAATTGAAACAGTTCCAGCAGAAGCAAAGTTTTCGCTATCGGCATGAGCTGCACGCAATGGAAATTCAACACAGATAGTATTCTTAGTGTAAATATCTGGTTCAGTATGATAGCCACATTCTCTTAAGGCTGGTAATAATGGGTCGCTAGCTTGGAAACGAATTCTCTGAATTAGGTAACCAGCATAGTGGAAGTGCATCCCTTCTGATACACCGGCTAATTTAGCTACCGTACCAGATGGTTTAACAGTAGTGTGCTTAATTGATGGATTAACGTTTAATTCTTCGCTGTAGGCCTTGTCAGCTGCGATAACAGCCTTGTATAAGCCATCTACCATTTCAATTCCCTTTGGATCGTAGATTGGCTTTTTAATTTTTTCGCCTTGCTCGTTGGTGCTGTCTTCAAATCCAGTGACCACTCTGTGACCTAAGTCATTTAAGAGCCAGTCTTGAATACCAGACATAGAAACGCCGATTCTGCGATTCTTATGAATAATTTTACGTGAGACTTCCCAGTCATAGTGACTGAAAGTAACTCTCTTAGCAAAACGGGTAGCCAAAGTGAAGGCGTCCTTTAAGTCCCAACCTTGCTTTTCAGCAACATATGGGAATACTTCGAACAAGTTACATGGCTCGCCATTTGCTAAAGAAATTTCACCACAAGGGTTAGTACCTTCAACATTGTCGTCAATTCCTGGTTGGTAACCATCGGTAATTCGACCGTAGTTGCGTGATAAATCAAGATTTACAACACCAGGTTCACCATTATGCAAAATTCCGTCAGCGATTGGACCGTAATTGTTGAATTTAGAATCGATTGCGACACTGTTGTTAGAAGCCCAACGGTGGTGGTAAAGCTTTTCTTTATCTTGCTTCATCTTGATGAAGTCTTGGTCATCGTTTGAACCAAGTGCAAGTTCAGCTGAACGACGAACATTGCCGGCAACAACAGTTTTACCAATCAAGTTACAAATATCAGTTGCATCGACTGCAGTTAAGTGTTGACCTGCGCGAGCGTTAATTACGTTGTTGATATCGATGAACATTTCAACTAAAGGCATTGGACCTGAAGCGGTACCGCCAAAGCCATGAATCTTAGCACCATATGGACGAATATCGGTAATATCCAAAACAAGCTTAGTCTTGTGGTCAGGATTGGTGTCATTAAAGTGCATGTCGATCATGCGAGCATTGGCAAGAACCCAGCCTTCACGAGTATCAGGCAATCTGTAGTAAACTACATCGTCATGGTTGGGATTTTGCTTTTCCCATTCATCTTTATCAACGGCGCCAACTTTAATTGAGGCGTCGTGGGATGCACTGCTTTTATCGATAACTACAGTTAAGTCAACTTTGTTATCAACCTTAGGAATTTGTTTAATGTTGTCTTTAACAACTGAAAAGCCTACGCCGCCGCCTTTCATCAATTGGTCGAATAAGAATGAGAAGGGCATAGAAACAGCCTTTTGTCTTTTATCAACATAAGAAGGCACAATGTGACTGTCGCCATATTCTTGAGGACGAATAGCGATGAACCAGCAGTTGTTTAATGAATCGCCAGTACGCTTTTGATAATCGGTACCTGAGATCCAAAGGTTACGGCCTGAAGGCGTAGCTGATAAGCCATAAATTAAACGGAAAAGCTGCTTAGCTTCATTAGTTAATTCGTCAATAACTTCTTCAGATGGGGAGTCTTGAAGACGTGGGTCAAGGTTGATGTTACCTTCAATTACACGTTTAACTGTTTCATCCCAGTTTTCTGAACGATCTTGATCTGGAAGCCAACGTGCATAAGTTCTTTTGTAAGTTACCCAGCCAAGTTCACCCCAATGAGGTTTAATTTCATGTTTCACTTGATCAATAAATGCTTGATCTAGCTTAATTCTAGTAGATGGCATGTTTTTCACTCCTAAAGATTATTATTGTTTCACAAACACATGATGTATGAACACATATCTAAATGTACCACAATATCTTGTGGTTTGTAGTAAAAATATGGCGGATAGTATTAATTTGTAAAGTGCAAATCCCATCAGGATGGGGCTAAAAAATCAGAAAAATTTTTAAGTAAAAAGTGGTATAGATTTAGAAATTAAAAAATATAGAAAATTATCATGTTACAATCGACAATAATGGAAAAACGAGGTTAATTTTATGAATACAGCTTGGCAAAAATTTAAAGACAATGTGCCTTTGCGCAGGGTTGTCGTCTTTTTATTGATCGTTGCCTGCCTTTACGAGATGCGAGCAATGATGAATACGATTTTGTTAACATTTATTTTTACGTATGTGATTGTGCACCTAATCCATTTAGTGCAACGTTATGTTCCTAAAATGCCAACGGGGATAATCGTTGCGGTTGCGTATTTGATAATTCTGGCGCTGCTATATTTTGTTATAACGGTTTATTTACCTATGTTGGTAGTCCAAATCAGTAAAATGGTGAAGACCGTTATGGCCTTTTATGAAAGCAATGAATCGTCACATTTATTGTCATATGTAACGCGTTATATCAGTAAAGGGGAGCTGGTAGAACAAGCTAAGCACGCGATGACTTTTGCGTTTCATACCGCTACTAATATAGGGACGCTTACGATCGCTACATTTATGTCATTAATCTTGAGCTTCTTTTACACGATTGAATTAGATAAGATGAAAGAATTTTCTAGTTTATTCGTCAAAAGCGGCTACTTAAAATGGCTTTTTGAAGATATTCATTATTTTGGTAAAAAGTTTACGAATACCTTTGGTGTAGTACTGGAAGCACAATTCTTTATTGCTCTTTGTAACACAGCTTTGACGATGATTGGATTGGCTGTGATGAAGATGCCACAAATTGTTGCACTGGGCTTGATGGTCTTTATTTTAAGTTTGGTGCCAGTGGCAGGTGTAATTATTTCATTAATTCCACTAAGCATTGTTGGCTATTCTGTTGGTGGAATTCGCTATGTGATCTATATCTTCATCATGATCATGATTATTCATGCTATTGAAGCTTATGTCTTAAACCCTAAGTTCATGGCCAGCAAGACAGAATTGCCTATTTTTTATACGTTTTTAGTTTTACTTGTCGCAGAGCATTTCTGGGGCACCTGGGGCTTAATCGTAGGTGTGCCAATCTTCACCTTCTTTTTGGATGTTTTAGGGATTAAATCTTCTAAGAAGAGTAAGAAAAAGGCAGTACAAAAATGAGACTTTTACTTACAGGCGATAGCATTATTGCACGCAATGAAGGAAAAACAGAGCCGCATATCAATTGGAATTTGAGACAACTTTTCCCAGAAATAGAGCTTGAAAATACGGCTGTATCTGGAATTAATTCAGGTGCGTTTTTTGCACGCCTTAATGAGCTAGTTTTAAGCGTGAAAAAGTGTGATAATCTGGTGATCTTGCTTGGGACTAACGATCTAGCAACACATAAGCAGGTACCGTTAACTCAATTTAAAAGGAACATGGAATTAATTGCGTCGGCGGTGATTTGTGAATATTATCCACCGCACGTTTTACTCATTTCGCCACCTGCTGTGGATGAAGAAAAGCAACATGTGCGAAGCAATGCGTTAGTAGAAAAATATGCCAAAGTAGTTGAAGAAGTAGCACAGGAATATCATTTTAGATATGCAGACTTGTGTCAGGCGATGCTCGAAGCAGGAGATATAAGGAAGATTGCTAAGGGTATCAAAAATGATGGATTGCATTTTGGAGATATGGGCTATGAGATATTAACCAAGTTAATTGTTGAGTATCTTCAGGAAGTGAAAAAATAAGCGAAAAGAAAAGCCTTATTATATAAATACCTTTAATTCATCGCTCCTTTAATATATCATGATCCAATTATTTAATCACATAAAAGCACAGAGGAAATTTAACAGTGCAAACTAAAAAAAGGCCATTAGGCCTCTTTATTTTTCTCTAAATTATCGTATTGCCGCAAATACTAGTCCACCTACAGCCACTAGAGCCAAGAATGGAATGAGTAAATATGCGCAAAATGCAAAAATCAATCCAGCAACGAGTAAGAAGCCGAAAATTTTGATTAAGCCGATTCCCAACTTGAAAAACAGCCAAATCAAGAAAATTGTTAATAAAAGTGAAAGCATAATTCATACCTCCATAAATCTATGAGAATATTTTACTCTCAAGGAAGCTAAATAGGATAGAAGAAGCACAAAAATTTAACCAAAAGTGAAGAAATGTGTAATTAAGTTACCGTTAACATAGATATTCATATTGAAAGCTCTTTCTGAAATCGATATCATTTTAATCAATGAAAGCGATTAATACGAAGAGAGGGAAAGACTTTGGAGCAAAAAAAATCTGGATTACCCACATTAGCTAGCACCACAATTTGGATGATTAGTTTAGGTTATTTGGGTGTACAAATTGCATTTACTTTGGAAACTTCACAAATGAGTAGAATCTTTCAAACTTTGGGAGCTGATCCTACCAAGCTTGGCTGGTTCTTCATTTTGCCACCACTAGCAGGATTAGTGGTGCAGCCAGGAATCGGATCATTATCAGACCGTACTTGGATTCCTAAAATTGGTAGAAGATTACCTTATTTATTAATCGGGATGATCTTCGCCGTGATAACAATGATCATTCTACCTAATGTTGGTAGTTTCGGCTTAGGCTACGGATCTTTAGAAGCACTTATTTTTGGGGCTATTGCTATTGCCGTATTGGACGTTGCTTCTAACATGGCTATGCAGCCATTTAAGATGATGATTGGTGACATGGTTAACGATGAACAAAAGTCCTATGCTTACGGAATTCAAAGTATGCTTTCAAACTTTGGTGCCGTAATTGCCGCATTTTTCCCATTCTTATTAACAGTTTTGGGTGTTGCCAATACTGCTAAAAAGGGTGTGGTACCACAATCAGTAGTTATTTCATTCTACGTTGGGGCTGCAGTTTTAGTTATTACATCATTGTTCACTATCTTTAGGGTTCACGAATATGATCCTGAAACTTATGCTCGCTATCACGGCATTAAAGAATCAGATAACCAAGAAGGTGGCGGCTGGATCGAACTTTTGAAGAAGGCACCAAAGGTCTTCTGGCAAGTTTCATTAGTTCAATTCTTCTGCTGGATTTCATTCCAATACCTTTCAACCTATGCCACAGGTGCGATTGCCCAAAACGTATGGAACACAACCAACGCATCTTCAGCTGGCTATCAAGTTGCTGGTAACTGGTTCGGTGTTTTAACTGCTGTTCAATCTATTGCAGCCGTAATTTGGTCCTACGTTTTAGCTAAAGTTCCAAATGATCACCACAAGATGGGTTACGGTGTAAGTTTATTGCTTGGTGCAATTGGTTATACTTCAATCTTCTTGATTCATTCACAAATGCTCTTGATTGTTTCATTCATCTTGATCGGAATCAGTTGGGCCGGAATGAACACTTATCCATTGACCATGGTATCTAACGCTTTGTCAGGCAAGCACATGGGAACTTACTTAGGTTTGTTCAACTGTTCAATTTGTTTACCACAAATTATTGCTTCACTTCTTAGCTTTGTCATCTTCCCAATGGTAGGCAATTCTATGCCAGCTATGATGCTCATCACAGGTATTTCAGGTTTCTTAGCTGCATTATCAGTTCTTGCTATTAAAGAAACTTACGTAAAATAATTTAACCAAAAATAAAAATGCATGAAGTCAGAATTTAGCTTCATGCATTTTTTGTATTCACTATGTTAAAAAGTGTGGATATTTATTCTAGATTAGTCCTTAACAACGTCTTTAGTGTTTAACCATTGGCTGTCGTTAATCTTAACGATCTTCTTGCCGTTAGTCTTCTTTACATCTTTAGCGGTGAAGGTTGAACCCATTGAAACTGTCTTAGAAGTTTTTTGACCTTTAGCGTTTAAAACAGTAACTTTTTGGTTGTCAGTATCTTTAATAGTAACGAAGATCTTGTCACCCTTCTTGATAGCTGGGCTAGTAGGAGCAGCTTCTGCAACACCAAGCTTAGGAGCAGTGAAGCTAGCAGCTTCTGCAGTTCCAGCACTAACACCTAAAACACTCATTGAAACAACTGCCATTGAAACGATCTTAACTAATTTCTTTGTGTCTAACATAATGAATACCTCTTCTATATCACTTAATTTGTTTTCCTTTTCCTTACACTTTTATTGTATAACATATGTTATTAAATGCAAGGGGTAATTTAAACTTTTTTGAAAATAAATTATACCCCGCAAATGTTGCTAGAATAACGTTTGTTGATATTTCTATAACTAAAATCGAATAAATAAAAAAACAGATATTTATTATTAAATACCTGTTTTTCTTTAAATAAGCCCTTATTACTATTGACCTCAAGTCCTATTTTAGTTGGAGTTAAAGTCATTGCACAGTGTTTATTTTACGTCTTTAACTTATTTTTAGCTTTTAACTGAATAAGGGCGATTAATCAGTGAAGTATTGCAGGATATCTTCTTCAGTTAGCTTTTTCTTTTCGTCACCTTTAACATCTAAGACGATTTTTCCGCTGTTTAAAATAATCATGCGATTGCCGTATTTAATTGCATCTTTTAATTGGTGGGTGATCATGATGCAGGTCAATTTTTCTTCGCGGACGACTTTGTCAGTTAATTCTAGTAAGTCACGGCTAGTGTTGGGATCAAGGGCTGCAGTATGTTCATCTAAGAGAAGTAGTTCCGGTTTTTTAATTGTTGCCATTAAGAAACTCAAGGTTTGACGCTGACCACCGGATAAGTTACCTACGAAAGTATTTAGTCGCTCATTAAGCCCGTTAGGCAGTTGAGCAGTTTCTTTTTCAAATTCCTTCATGTGCTTGTCCAGTCCTCTTAGGTGTAAACCGCGATGCTCACCGCGCTTAGTAGCTAGAAGCAAGTTTTCGGCAACAGTCATTCTAGGAGCAGTACCCATCTTAGGGTCCTGGAAAACTTGAGCAATATATTTAGCTCGTTTTACTTCAGATAGGGAAGTTAAGTCTCGTTTTTTTAGTAAAACTCTTCCAGTAGTAGGGAAGATTGATCCATTGATGATGTTTAACAAAGTTGACTTACCAGCACCGTTAGTTCCAAGCAAGGTGACAAAATCGCCATCTTCTAATTTTAAATTGACGTTTTTAAGAATTTGCTTTTCTTCGCTGGTGCCTTCATTAACTGTAGTGGTAATATTTTGTAAATCTAAAATTGTACTCATGGCTTTTGGACCCCTTTCTTCAGTAATTTACGGACATGGAATTTCTTCTCAAATAATGGAAGCATCATGCAGATGGCTAAGATGATGGCGGAGATGAGCTTGAAGTCGTTGGTGCTGAAACCAAGTTGCAAAACTAGTAATAAGATCAAGCGGTAAATAATACTGCCGATGATGATAGCAATTAGTCGTGCAGTTAAAGTTAAGTTATTGCCGTAAACGACTTCACCGATAATAATTGCGGCAAGACCGATAACCATTGTACCGATCCCCATGTTAACGTCGGCGTAGCCACCGTTTTGGGCGATAAGGCCACCGGCTAAACCGATTAAACCATTTGAAAGCATTAAGCCTAAGATCTTCATGTTGTCGGTATTAATGCCAAGTGAGCGAGCCATTTTTTCATTATCGCCGGTAGCGATGAAGCTTTGACCAAGGTCGGTATTTAAGAAAACGGCTAGTAAAAGAATGATCAAGATAGCAAAGATTAAACCAACAATAATAGTAGGGAAGTTGGTAGGCAATTTTTGTAAAATCTCTTCGTTAAGCAAAGTGGCTTTATTAAGCAGACCTACATTTGCCTTGCCCAAGATGCGCAAGTTAATTGAATAAATACCAGTCATAGTTAGAATTCCGGCAAGTAAAACTGGAATTTTACCTTTAGTGTAAAGCAGACCAGTAGTTAATCCTGTGAGCATCCCTCCTAAAAATGAAAGGATGGTAGCAAGCAAAGGATCAACGCCGTGTACTAATGCGCTAACGCAGATTGCGGCACCAAAGGGGAAGGTCCCTTCAACTGTCATATCGGGAAAGTTCAAAATTCTAAAAGTAAGAAATAGCCCGAGTGCTAAGACTCCCCATAATAGTCCTTGACCAATAGTTGATGTAATAAGACTCATTTGATGATCCGTCCTTTCTTTTGTGCTGCTTTAATTACGCTATTTGGAATATGAATGTTTAATTCTTCAGCTGCTTTTTGATTAATTACTGTTTCATAGCTGGTAACTCGTTTAACAGGAGTATTGGCAGGATTTTTACCCTTCAAGATTTGTCCGGCCATTTGTCCAGTTAAAACTCCCATATCGAATTGGCTGACACATCTAGTGGCAAGTCCACCTGACTTAACCATGGTGTCGGCGGCTGGGAAGACTGGGATTTTTGCTTCGTTGGTGGCCTTAAGCAAGGTGGCGATTCCTGATGCTACAGTGTTGTCGGTAGGAACATACACAGCTTGAACTTTGCCTGCCATAGTTTGGGCAACTTGTTCAATGTCATTGGTAGAAGTGATGGTGTATGGGCGAACTGTGAGGCCTTGCTTTTCTGCTAGATCCTTGAATTCTCGATATTCGGAAGCAGAAGAATCATCGCTTGAGGTGTAGATAACGCCGATAGTCTTTGCTTGAGGCAAAATTGTTCTCAATAGTTTTAATTGAGCAGGAATTGGTTGGCGATCTTGTACTCCAGTAATTTTGCCAGAGGGATGATCGAGGCTCTTAACTAAGTGAGCACCGATTGGATCGCTGACAGCACCCATGATTACGGGTGTATCGCCTGATTCGTTAGCCAAGGATTGAACAGCTGGCGTAGCGATTCCGATTGCGACAGCCGCATTTTCTTGGTTAAAGCGATCGCTCATTGATTTCAAATTACTCTGATCGCCTTGGGCATTTTGAAAATCGATTTTGATGTTTTTGCCTTCTTTATAGCCCTCATCTTCAAGTCCCTTGATAATTCCGTGGTGGATTTGATCAAGAGCTGGGTGACTCATAGTTTGTAGAATGCCCACGACTTGTTGCTTTTGTTCATTATTTTGTTTATTGGTTTCAAATACAAAAGCAACAATTAAAAAAGAAAATAGGGCAATGATTGTTCCAATTAATCTTTTCATAAACTTACTCCTAGCAATAAAAAAGGACATTTCCTTTTAGCGGGAAATGTCCAAAACAAAACCCGCACGTTTATTAAATCCGTGCGGGTCACTTTTTTTCATGAAGATTTACCAGCACAGATGCGAAATATATGAGTCGCATCTGTGCTATTAAGCGTGCAGAAACAACTCTAGTGCTGGAATTGCCAACGATTGATTACTACATTCTTAAACATGATAAATCTTCCTTTCATTCAAATACTTGTTGTCACAATTTTAATTAGTTATTAAGAATATGTCAATTATTTTTTTGTGGGAATTGATTAAAAATAAGGTTGAATATTACGTGATATAATTGAGAATAATTTTTTGAAAGCAGTATAAAAAATAATTAGAGGGATGCAAGATGAAAGAAAAACTAAAATCTATTATCAAATTAGGCGATTTTTGGCTTCTAGTGTTAACGATTATCCTTCTTGGTGTTTTCATAGCAACTAAAGATGTGTGGGGTATTGTACTTGCAATTATATTTTGTATCCGCATCCCTTATGTAATTTATAAAGAATTTAAGTGAAAATAAAGCTGAGTTATTCTACCATTTAGTTGCTAAAAGCTTTTCTACCACATCGTCAGAAGGCAAAAAATTAACAGTTTCTGATGCTTATGTTAAGGCAAGTGACATGAAGTACTTTAATGGTTTGAAGCTTAAGCCAAGTAATACTCCAGCAGAAGCTAAAGCAGCTGCTCAAAAATAATTGAATATATTTGAATAGACAAAAAATGCTGAAATTAGGATTTAACCTTTTTTCAGCATTTTTTATCAAAGAAGTTAAACATTGCTGTATTAATTAGTCACTAACTTTTGCAGCTACTGTAACTTCTGTTTGTGTTTTTTTAACTTTGATGCTCATTCTTAATGTTACGAATAAAACCATCGCTTCTACGGCAAGTAATGCGATCAAAGCAAATCTAACATCACTTGCACCTGAGATTGTAGTGAAGATAGTAGTCATAACAGGTGAAGCTACCATTACACAAGTATTAAGCATGCCAATTGTTGAAGCTAAAATCTTACGTTCAACAGTGTTAACCAGCCATTGAGATAACTTGATAGAAGTGATGCTGGCAGCTGCTGCTAAAAGGAAGAAGAATGGTAATAAAACGTAGATATGTGCGGTAAGTGCTGCAAGAGTGGTCAATAAGCTAAGACCACAGGCAACAATAGTCATTGTGAAAGCTGATACCTTCTTGAATAATTGAGGACCAAACATACTTCCTAATGCGGCACCGCAACTAACTAAAACACCTAATACAGCCATAGTGAAACTGTAATTACTGATTAACATAGTTGATTTGTGTCCTGCCATAACGATTGGGATTAAGGCACTCATTGCACCTAATACACCATTGATAAGAGAAAGAACACCGATGATTGTTAACAAGCCTGGTGCCTTCTTAGCTTGCGCATATGAAGACTTCATTGTTGCAACGAATTTTTGATCGTTAACTTCTTTAGGTTCTAGATCATTACCATTCTTTTTGTGTTTTAAGCCAACACTAGCGTAGAGAAGACCTGCTGCTAAGAATGTAAATGCGTTAACAAATGCCAAGTTTGAGTATGACATAAACAAAAGTAAGCCTGAACCAACAAATTGAGCAATCATGTTGATGACTTCTGATACACCACTAGTGAATCCTTCAGCTTCACCGAATTCTTCTTTGCCAACGATGTCCGCAATTAATGGAGATACCAAACCACTTGAGTAAGAACCGAAAGTGTCTGAGAAGAAATTGATTACAACAACTGCAAGAACTAAGGTCCAATCTGAAACTTTAGCTACAAATAAGAATCCAACAATTGCGTAGAGAACAAATCTTACTACAGCCATTAAGAAGATATTTCTGAACTTGTTGTGAGTTCTGTCTGCTAAGTAACCAGAGAAAATCTTGAAGAGGCTAGGGATTGATTCTGAGATTGCGATTAAAGACAAAGCAAGTGAGTAATTATGTAATTTACTTGCGTAAGTCATAAATGCTAAGTAAAAAAGGATATCACCGGTTCCTGAAAGGAAACTAGCAATTGAAAATCTTCTGTAGTCTTTGTTTTTCAAAAATACGTTCATAATGTTTAACTCCTTTGTTTTAATGTTGATTTAATCTTAGCAAGGAATTAAAATAATTTTTAAAATTTTCGTATTTGAACATTGGAAGGGGAAAATATGACTATTGGAGAATTATTGAAGCAAGAAAGGATCCAAAAGGGATTAACACAAAAGCAATTTTCAGATGGGATAATCAGTACTTCTTACTATTCAAAAGTCGAAAAGAATGGCCATAGAATTACCGCAGAAGATTTAATTGCAGTTTTAGAACATAACAATATTCCCCTTTGGTCTTTTTTGAAACAATTAAGTTTAAAAAGCGAGCTGCAACATTCTAAAAACTTGTATGTAGAAGATGCCGCAATGAATGCTTACTATCAATCAGATAGAAAACAATTAGAAAATTTGAAAAAGCAAATTGAAGCTGAGGATGTTCTTGATAAAGAAGAACTGTCTTTGTTAATTGATGGCTGGATAGAATGTATGAAAGATGATGACGAAGAGCCTGATCTTCAATTAAGGGAAAATCTAAAAAATAAAATTTTTGATCTTCCATCTATGAACTTGAATAAACTTACTCTCTTTTGTAATTTCATGGAATTTTATGATTTAGATACTGACATGTTTATAGCTAAGCAAGCGATCAATAAACATATTGACAGTAAAGAAATTGATATCCAAGAAGCTTTGTTAAGCATAATAAGTAATTTGCTGTATTTATCTATTAAAGAAAATAATTATGCTTATACTGATTATTTATTGCAGAATGCCGATCAAATTTCTATGAAGCCTAGATTGTTCTTAGAAAAAGGTCTTATTTCTCTTTACAGCAATTTAATTAAGTATCATTTTGAAGGAAAGCAAGAATATCTAGATAAATGTAACGGGATTGTTCAAGGCAT
This sequence comes from uncultured Lactobacillus sp., assembly GCF_902491705.1. Classification (GTDB taxonomy): domain Bacteria; phylum Bacillota; class Bacilli; order Lactobacillales; family Lactobacillaceae; genus Lactobacillus. The sequence continues at coordinate 13,981 of NZ_CABUIW010000043.1, forward strand.
TAAGTTAATGGGTATGGCTGAATATAGCCAGGTATTAGAACAAGTAATACAGAAATATACAAAGTAGGGATAATATGACTATTGGAGAATTATTGAAGGAGTACCGGCTTAAAAAAGGCCTTACTCAAAAACAATTTGCGGATGGAATCATCAGCACATCTTATTATTCAAAAGTAGAAAAGAATGAACACAGAATTACTGTGGAAGACCTTATCGCAATTCTTGAACACAATAATATTGCTATGTGGACTTTCTTTAAGAAGTTAAGCTTAAAAAGTGATTTTCAACATGAATATGTTACAAAGCTGGAAAACGATGTTCTAGATGCTTATTACCATTCAGACAGAAAAAAGCTTGAAGAAATACGACAAGACGTTGAAAACAGCACTGTGCCTAACAAAGAAGAATATCTTTTGCTTGTTGACGGCTGGATTGAAAATCAAAAAGATGATGATGAAGAGCCAAATATAGAAATCAGAAATGCTTTAAAGGATAAAGTATTTAATATTCCAGATATTAATAAAGAAAAGCTAAATCTATTCTGTAATTTTATGGATTTCTACGATCTTGACAGTAATATGATGATAGCTAAAAATGCTATTAATAAGTTTATTGATAGTAATGATACTGAAATTCTAGAAGTTCTGTTGGCAATTATTGATAACCTGCTGTATTTATCAGTAAAAGAAAACAATTTTAGTTACGTAGATTACTTAATTTTTAGTGCTGATAAAGTTTCGCTTAGACCGCAATTTTATTTCTATCAAAACTTATTGTCTTTCTATAAATATTTAAATAATTATCACTTTAATGGTAATCAAGATGACTTAGATGCTTGCCGAACAATTGTAAAAAGTATGAAGCTAACTGGAATGAAGTCATATGGAACTGAATTAGAAGAATTTTTAAATAAGCATATCTAAAAGTGGTATTTGAATTTGTCTGTTTTCTTTATTTTTTCTTCCATCCGCAAAAACTGCTATAATTAATCTTCCAACAAATAAAGAAAGGACTAATTCCATTGCGTTATAAACAAATTATTTTTGACGTTGATGACACCATCATCGACTTTGCGGCAACAGAAGAATTTGCTTTGCACAGTCTTTTCAATGCACATCATTGGCCACTATCTCAAGAACTTCAACGCCAATATCATGCCTACAATCAAGGATTATGGCGCAGACTTGAACAAGGCGAATTAAACTACGAGCAGTTAAGTGAAATGACCTTCCATGATTTTATTAAAGATCATTTCAATATCGAAATTGATGGCAAGAAGACAATGGATGAATACCGCTCATATTTCGGTGAAGCACATCAACTTTTGCCTGGTGTAAAGGACACATTGAAATTCGCTAAGAAGCAAGGCTATAAGTTAACTATCTTGAGCAATGGCGAAAAATTCATGCAGAACCATCGCTTGGAACTTGCCGGCGTGAAGAAATACTTTGATTTAATTGTCACTTCAGAAGAGGCACATTATTCTAAGCCAAATCCACATGCCTTTGATTATTTCTTCAGTCGAACTGAGATTGGTCCTGACGAAACCGTCTTTTTTGGCGACGGATTGCAATCTGATATCTTGGGTGCAGAAAAGTATGGTTTTGACAGTATCTGGTACAACCACCGTCACCGCAAGAATACATTGAATTTGCATCCCTTGTTTGAAGTGGAAAATTACCCAGAATTTGTTAAATTAATGCAAAATGATTTTCAAAAGAAGTATTAATTGAATTAAATTGGTAGGTATCTTATCTTTGAGATAAGATACTTTTTTTTTAAGGTGAAATTATGAAAAAAATCACAACAGGAATAGTTGCTCACGTTGACGCGGGCAAGACGACTCTTTCTGAAGCCTTGCTATATAAGGCAGGTAACTTGCGCACGCTAGGGAGAGTGGATAACGGGGATGCATTTTTAGATACGCAGCAGCTTGAGAAAAAGCGCGGAATTACTATTTTTTCTCATGAAGCTAAATTGACCACTGATGATGCAGAAATTACTTTGTTAGATACACCGGGACACGTCGACTTTGCTTTTCAAACCGAAGAAGTGCTAAGCGTTCTAGATTATGCGATTTTGGTTATTTCGGCAACTGATGGTGTTACTAGCTATGCCAAGACGCTGTGGAATCTGCTTAAAAAGAATAATGTGCCTGTGTTTATTTTTGTGAATAAAATCGATATTACAGGTGCAGATCAAGCACAGGTGCTCAGCGATATCCAAAAGAATTTAAGTGAAAACTGTTTAGATTTCAGCACAGAAGATCAAACTTTTTATGAAAATATTGCTTCAGTAGATGAACAACTGCTAGAGAAATATTTGAACGGTGAAAAAATTGCAGATAGTGATATTCAAGATTTAATCGCCAAAAGAAAAATCTATCCAGTTTACTTTGGTTCTGCCTTGAAGTTAACTGGGATCACAGAATTCTTGACTGGCTTTGATAAGTGGACTCGCGCTAAAGAATTTTCTTCTGAGTTTTCTGCGAGATGCTTCAAGATTTCTCATGATAAAAATGGTGAACGTCTCAGCTGGATTAAGGTTTTAGGTGGCAGTCTAAAGGCTAAAACTGAGTTAGCCGGAGAAAAAATAAATCAACTGCGCGATTATAACGGCGAAAAGTTTACTACGATTGCGGAAGCAAATGCTGGAGATATCGTGGCTGCGACTGGATTAACAAAAACTTATCCAGGACAAGGATTTGGCGTTCCAGATGCCAAAGAAGCCAGCCTAAAGCCGGTCTTAACATACAAACTTGATCCTCTTAAAGAAGATATTCATGCTTGTTTAACAGCGTTAAAAACTCTAGAAGATGAAAATCCGCAACTTCATGTAACTTGGTCAGAACATTTACAAGAATTGCGCGTTCAGGTAATGGGCAAGATCCAGCTCGAAATTCTAAAGCAGTTTTTGCAAGATCGCTTTAATTTAACAGTCGATTTTGAGCAAGGCAGCATTTTATATAAAGAAACGATTGCTAAGCCAGTAGAAGGCGTGGGTCACTTCGAACCACTTCGGCACTACGCTGAAGTACATCTTTTGATGGAACCAGGCGAGCGAAACAGCGGTGTGATTTTTGAAAATAAATGCAGCTTAGAGGTTTTAACCAAAAATTGGCAGCATCAGATCATGACTGCTCTTAAATCCAAAGAGCATCTTGGAGTTTTAATAGGTACGCCAATTACAGATGTGAAAATTACCTTGCTTGGCGGAAAAGGTAGTATTGTGCACTCAGTAGGTGGCGACTTTAGAGAGGCTACTTATCGTGCGGTGCGCCAAGGCTTGATGGAATTGAAAACTAGAAATCAATTGACGCTGCTTGAGCCATGGTATGATTTTCGCCTTGAAGTTAGTCAAGAGCATGTAGGCCGCGCTTTAAATGATATTCAAAGAATGAATGGTCAATTTAATACACCAGAAAATAAGGGCGATCGCACCATTATTGAAGGATCAGCTCCAGTCAGCGAAATGCAAGATTATGCCGCAGAAGTTCGTGGTTATACGCATGGTGACGGACTGCTTGAATGCGTGGTTAAGGGCTATGAGCCATGTCACAATGCAGAAGAAATTATTGCTCAAGCTGATTATGATCCTGTTTCTGATTTAGAGAATACGCCTAACTCAGTTTTCTGTTCACATGGCGCAGGTCACACCGTAACATGGGATAAGGTTCCTGAAACGGCACATTTCCCATATACATACCCATTAAACTAAAACTTCTTGCATGAAATGAAATATATGATTACCTGTGAAAGAAATTTCATTTTCATCGAAAAATAGTGAAACAAAAACGTTTACATAGTAAGATTAGGGTATTGGAAAGGTGATACGCATGACTACAATACCCTTTAAAGCCGTAGCTGTTGATATGGATGGTACTTTTTTAACAGATAAGAAGACTTTTGATCATCAGCTATTTGGTAAAATTTTAGACAAATTACACGCAAACAACATCCCCTTCATTTCAGCCACAGGAAATCAATTAATCAGATCACACGAATACTTTGAAGAATTCACTGAAGGAATTGATTATGTATCTGAAAACGGTGCAATCTTAGAGGCCGATGGAAAGGTCATCAAAAAGACGGCACTTGACTATGATATTGCTCAAAAGTTGCTCCATTTTATTCAAACAGAATATCTAGAAGCAATCATCATGGTTAGTGCAGAACATCATTGCTACGTCCTAAAGAGCATGGACAAGGCAGATAAAGATGATATTCGAATTTATTACCGCAGGGTAAAAGAAATTGATAAATTCACTGATATCGATCCAAGCGACTCCATTTTAAAGGTGTGCCTGACTGCAGATGATGAGTTAGCTACAGTTATTCAAGATCGCTTCAATGAAAAATATGGCGACTATGTTCGCGGAACTAGTAGCGGCAATATGACAATTGACTTGGTGCACAAGGGCATCAATAAGGCTGAAGGTGTAGCCGATATGCTTAAGTATTACAATATTGATCAAAAAGATTTAATTGCTTTTGGTGATGGCGAAAATGATATTGGCATGCTTGAAGCATGTGGCTATAGCTATGCAATGGAAAATGCTAATGCTAAGACCAAGGCTGTGTCTAAGTATGAAGCACCTTCAAACAACGATAATGGTGTATTAAAGGTCTTAGCTAAATATTTAGATATTGAATAAAAAGAAAAACAACTACAAAGAAAAGCCTGATTGAAGTGGGACCTAAAAAGTAGACATTTTAAAACATAGGATTAATAGAGGCTTGATTCCGATATTCTTTCGGAGTTAAGCCTTTTAATCTGCTCTTTATCCTTTCTTCGTTATAGTATTTGATATATTCCTCTATAGCTTGAGC
>NZ_CABUIW010000044.1 GCF_902491705.1 uncultured Lactobacillus sp.
TGTCCTCTTTTTTGATACAAAAAAATCCTGTTAACAGCTTATCACAGAGATAAGTCATCAACAGGAAAAATTATAGAGCCGCTTTTTTTATGTCTATGAAATAAAAATTAGAATGAATGCGCTTAAAAAGAACAATGCTAAAATGAGGGAGTAACAAGAGGAAGTAGAATGTAGAGGTTTTATTTTGGAAGACGAAAATTCGCAAACGAAAAAAACAATAACCACTATGAGCCTTGTTTTGATGATCATTACAACGGTTTATGGTTTTGGTAATGTATCTGTTTCGTATCGGCAAATGACATATGCCGGAATTATTTGGTTTATTTTAGCCGGAATTTGTTTCTTCTTTCCAGCTGGATTAATGATGGCGGAATATGGTTCTGCTTTTCATGATGCCAAAGGTGGTATTTATTCTTGGTTAGCAGGCTCAATCGGTGAAAAATGGGCCTTTATTGGGACTTTTGTTTGGCTAGCTAACTGGGTACTATGGTTAGTTTCAAGTGCTTCTAGGCTATGGATTTCGATTTCTGCGCTTGTTTTTGGTAAGGATACCACTCAGAGTTGGAATTTCTTTGGCTTGCATGGTACACAACTAATTGGTGTTTTAGCCATTTTATTCATGATCGTATCCACCTATCTTTCTTCAAGAGGGATGACAGGGATTAAAATCATGTCATCTATTGGTGGCTGGTTTATGATTGGAATGAACTTAGTATTTATTCTGTCTAGCTTAATAGTAATTATCATGAACCACGGTCAATTAGCTCAACCAATCACTGGCTGGCAAAGCTTTATTATTTCACCTAACAAGGATTTCCAGACACCAATTACAATTATTTCATTTGTTGTTTATGCTGTCTTTGCATATGGTGGTATGGAAACTGTCGGTGGTGTTATCGATAGTATGAAGCATCCCGAAAAGGACTTCCCTAAAGGATTAATTATTGGTAGTTTATTTACCATAATTTCATATGTTTTGATGATTTTCATGACTGGGTTCTCAGTTAACTATCAAAAAGATATCGTTGAAGCAGGTGCCAACACTGGGAATATTACTTATGTTGTATATGGTACTTTAGGTAGAGCATTTGGACATGCGTTCAATCTTGATCCGCATACGAGCATCATGATTGGTGAAATTTTTACTAGAGCTATCGCATTATCTGGATTAATGGGAATGATGGGTGCATTCTTTGTTTTACTGTACTCACCAGTTAAGTCATTTATTATGGGTTCTGACCCAAGACTGTGGCCTAAGGCTGCTACGAAGTTGAACAAGCATGGCATCCCTGCTAATGCAATGTGGGCACAAACCATCTTTGTCTGCTTGCTAATTGCGGTTGTTTCCTTTGGTGGTAGTGCCGCAACCAGCTTTTATCAGATTTTGACAGATATGGGCAATGTCGCAGCTACTGCACCATATATTTTCTTAATCGGTGCATTTCCATTTTTCCTTAAAAAAGATTACCCACGTAAATTTAGAGTATTTACAAATTATAAATGGACTGTGGCTTTAGTTGTATTCGTAGAAATTATTGTCTGCACTGGAATTCTCTTTACGGTTTTGCAGCCAGTTCTTGAACACAGATATGCGACAGCATTTTGGACAGGATTTGGTCCGATCTTCTTTGGCTTGGTAGCTTATATCTTTTATCGGACTTCTAAAAAGAAGCATGGATTAAAAGATTTAGATTAAAAAAGACAAAAAATAAAAGCTTGCATTCGCAAGCTTTTTTTCTATGCCAAAGTGGTGATGTCATTAAATTTAGGTAAATTATCAACGAATTTTTCATAGGCATGTTGTTCATTAGTTTCTGAAACTTTGACATTTGAAAAGTTGGCATTTCGTAAATCAGCTTCAGAAATATCAATTTGATGAGTAAATGTCGCATTCCCAGTTAGTTCAATCCAATATTCATTATCATCATAGTGAACTTTTGTCTTAACCATGCCGCCAGGATTAAAGACGGAGATGTGTGAATTAATATCAACCTTGTCGGGATGCGTTAATAAAAGGGCTAATGAAGTAGCCGACATACCAGTACCACATGCATTGGTAAAGCCAACGCCACGCTCATATGTGCGAACGAATAACTTATTTTTGTCTAAGATTTGGGCGAAGTTAACATTTACGCCATCGGTGAAGTAAGGATTCTTACTGTTTAATCTCTTACCGACAATGCCTAAAATTGGGCCAGAAATTTGTTCTTGGCTGACAAAACTAATTAGGTGAGGATTAGGCACGGCAATAGAAGTAAAACGCAAGCCTGGATAGAGTTCAGGGACAAAATTGTCGATTAGGCGGTCATGGCCCAAATTAGTGAAAGGCAAAGCTTCTTTGTTAAATCTAACTGGTGAAATTTCAACTGAATAAGCTGGTACGTCTTGAGCAAAATCGGCTTCTTTGTGAACGCGTAAGCTGGCATTCATGGTATCAACTAAGAAATGATCTTGATGATACTTTTCGCTTAAATAGCGGGCAACAGTTCTAAGACCATTACCACACATTGAAGCTTCGCTACCGTCTTCGTTGATTACGCGCATTTGTGCTAAGGCATGTTCGCGAACAGGCTTATTAATTGCTAAAACGCCATCTGCACCGTTTAAAATTCCAGTTTGAGAATTGGTGATTTTTTTAGTAAAAGTTCTCAATTCTTCGTCAGTTAATGGCTTGTCTAATTCAGTCTGATCCAAAATGAAGAAATGATTTTGAGAACCGTGAACTTTTAATAATTTAACCATGTTGCACCTTCCTAATTGAAAAATTCTTGATAAATGATTTTAACTGCTTCGTCAGCTTTTTCTTTCTTGGTACCGATCATCATTGAGATTTGGGATGCACCTTGATTGATCATTCGTGGAGAAATCCCTTGTTCATCTAAGGAATCCAAGATTTGACGACTAACGCCATCAGTTTGCTTCATTCCTTCACCAACAACCATGATAATAGCATAGTCATCTATCCATTCTAGTTGATCTGGATTGATTGTAGCTTGGATTTCATTACAAATTTGATCGATTAATTGGTCATTCAAAAAGTCATTATTAAAAATAATTGTAATGTCGTCAATACCAGAAGGCATGTGTTCGTAAGGAACGTTGTGGTTGTACAAAATTTGCAAAATGCGGAGGGTAAAGCCGGCTTCTTTGTTTAACAAGTATTTATGTAAATATAAAGCAGAGAAGTGTTTTTGACTAGTTACGCCTGTAATAGTGTTATCTGGTGAAAAATTCTTTTCTGGCACGATCATGGTTCCTGGGTTTTCAGGTTCATGCGTGTTTTTAACATTAATTGGAATTTGACCTTGAATTGCTGGAATTAAAGCTTCATCGTGAAAAACAGAAAAGCCGGCATAAGACAATTCACGCATTTCACGGTAAGTCATCTTTTTGATAGATTCTGGGTGATCCACAATATTTGGATTGGCAGCGAAAATTCCGTTAACATCAGTAAAGTTTTCATATAAATCAGCATGGAAGCCGCGAGCTAAAATTGCTCCTGTAATATCGGAACCGCCACGTGAAAATGTAGCAATATGGCCGGATGGAGTGATACCGAAAAAGCCAGGGAAGATGATTCGTTCATCTTTAGCAATTTTTACTTGATCCAGGTTTAAATAGCTTTCTGGATTAACTAGGGCATCATTAGGTTCACCTGTTACGATTAAGCCAGCTTCGGTTGGATCAAGAAATCTACTTTTTATATTCTTGTGTTGCAAAATAAGTGCAATTAAACGTGCATTAAGTCGCTCGCCATGTGCTTTAAATGCAGCCATTAAATAATCATCATTAGGATATTTTTTATCTGGCAAAGCTAATAAAATATTTTTAATTACTTGTAATTCTTGGTCACTTAAGCCAAAGTAATGACCAATTTCTTGATAGCGAGCAAAAATTTGTTCAACAATTTCAGTTGTGTTTTCTTTATTTAAAACTTCGTTTGCATATTTGATTAAAAGATCAGTTACTTTGATATCTGCACTGTCTCTTTTTCCGGGTGCAGAAACTACAACAACTTGTCTTTGTGGATCGCTCAAAATAATATTTAATGCTTGCTCTACACTAGAGCCGCTGGCTAAAGAACTGCCTCCAAATTTTACGACTTTCATAACATAACTCCTTAGTGACGATTTTCAGAAATCATTAATCTGAAATAATAAAGTTAAACTAAATTCAGTTGAATTTTAACATTATTTTTTAATCATGCAACTAAATGGCGATAATATCAAGTATTAAAATTTTGCAAATATAATTTAAATTAAATTTTTATAATAAAACTGTTGACTAAATTTTCATAAAACTGTAGACTACAGTTAAATCATAGAGGTGCAGCTGACAAGAGTAGCAATTATGAGTTAGGCACAATGAAGATTAATTGTGAAAGGGGAAGTTGCCGAAGCTTAAATCATGCCAAAGAATTAAGCTGGGTCGCAGTTTAATAAATTGCGGACTGTCGCGAAAAACTCGCGGAGCGCTATCGACCATTAGATTAAGCAAAAACTAATCCATTGTTTGTTTGGCGCAGACAATGGATTTTTTGATTAGCGTTTCGGCAAAATAAGAATGGAGACGAAACATGAATCCTCAAATTTTAGCAAATCAAATCAATGAAAAAGGACATTTAACTATTGGCGGTGTTGATACAGTAGATTTAGCCGCAAAATATGGCACACCACTAGTAGTTTATGATGTTGAACAGATTCGCAATCAAATTAGAGCTTTTAAGAAAGTATTTGAAGAAGAACAAGTTAATTACGCAGTTAGTTATGCTAGCAAAGCTTTTGCATGTATTGCGATGTATCAGGTAGCTAATGAAGAGGGAGCCTACACTGATGTTGTTTCAGCAGGAGAGCTTTATACCGCGTTGAAGGCAAACTTTCCTACAGAACGTATTAGTTTTCATGGCAATAATAAATCACTTTTTGAACTTGAAATGGCTGTGAAAAATCATGTAGGCAAAATTATTATTGATAATTTCCATGAAATTAAATTATTGGACCAGGTTTTGCGCGAGCAAGATGCCAAGATCAATGTAATGTTAAGAATTACGCCAGGTATCTCAGCTCATACGCATGAATATGATCAAACAGGCCAAGTTGATAGTAAATTTGGTTTTGATCTTGAATCAGGACAAGCCGATTTAGCCTTAGAGCAAGTTTTAGCTAATTCAAGAATGAATATGGTAGGAATTCATGCTCATATTGGTTCACAGATCTTTGAATTAAATGGCTTTGAAATGGCTGCTAAAAAGTTGATGGAAGTTGCCGAAAATTGGCGCAGTCAATACGGTTATACAGCTAAAGTAATCAATGTAGGTGGCGGATTTGGTATTAAATATACCGCCGAAGATAATCCACTAAAGCCTGAAGAATTTGTTCAAGCTATTGTAAAAACAATTAAGCAAGAGGCAAAAGAAGCTTCTTATCCAATTCCTGAAATTGATATTGAACCAGGACGTTCAATCGTTGGACCAGCTGGATATAACCTATATACCACAGGCAGTCGCAAAGTAATTCCTGGTCACCGCGCTTATGTTACTGTTGACGGCGGAATGGGCGATAACATTCGTCCAGCATTATATGATGCAAAATATGAAACGGTTTTGGCCACTGATCCTAATGCACCACTTACCGAACATGTCAGAATTGCTGGTAAGTACTGCGAAAGCGGTGATATCTTAGCAGAAAATCAAGCACTTCCAGAAACCAAGCCAGGTTCACTTTTAGCAATGCTTGATACTGGAGCATATGGCTATTCGATGGCTTCAAACTATAACCGTAATCCTCGCCCAGCAGTTATCTTTACAGAAAATGGCAAAGCAAAACTAGTTATTAAGAGAGAAAGCTTAGAAGATTTAGTTCACTTAGATCAATCATATGAAGATTAATATAGGAAGGTAAAATCATGGCAGAATTAGATGCAAAAAGCATTATTGAATACATTGGCAATGCACCAAAGAAAACACCAGTCAAAGTTTTTATTAAAGGAAAAATTGATCAACTTGATTTTCCAAAAGAAATTGAGAATTTTACTGAAAATAGCTTTGGCGTAATTTTTGGTGATTGGAAAGATGTTGAACCATTCCTAAAAGAAAATAAGGATTTGATTACTGATTATCGTATTGAAAATGATGCCAGAAATTCAGCAGTTCCACTACTTGATTTAAAGAAGTTTGATGCTCGAATTGAACCAGGTGCAATTATTCGTGACCGAGTAGCTATTGGTAAGAACGCAGTGATCATGATGGGCGCAATTATCAATATTGGTGCTGAAATTGGTGATGACACAATGATTGATATGGGTGTTGTCTTAGGTGGACGTGCAATTGTTGGTAAGCATTGTCATATTGGTGCCGGTAGTGTCTTAGCCGGCGTTATTGAGCCAGCTTCAGCTAAACCTGTTGTAATTGAAGATAACGTTGTAATGGGAGCTAATGCGGTAGTAATTGAAGGTGTTCACGTTGGTGAAGGTGCTGTAATTGCCGCTGGTGCCGTAGTTACTAAGGATGTTGCACCACACACAATGGTTGCCGGTGTTCCTGCTAGAGTAATTAAAAAAGTTGACGAAAAGACCGAAAGCAAGACAGGTCTTGAGGATGATCTAAGAAAGATTTAAAATGGCAGTTTTAACTGAAGAAGAATTAATTAAGGTAAGAAGACATTTGCATGAAATTCCTGAACTTGCACTGCAGGAAAAAGAAACACATGCGTATTTGCTAGAAGTAATTCGAAATTTTAAGCAAGATTATTTAACAATTAAAGTTCCAGAAGATTTACCTACTGCAATATTAGTTTTAGTTAAAGGTACAGATCCTAAAAGAACGATTGGCTATCGAACTGATATCGATGCTTTACCGGTCACCGAAAAGACTAATTTACCATTTGCTTCAAAAAATGAAGGCGTGATGCATGCTTGTGGTCATGATATTCACATGAGCGTAGCGTTGGGATTACTTAGTTATTTTAGTGAAAATCAACCTAAAGATAATTTGCTTTTCTTCTTTCAACCAGCTGAAGAAAGCGAAAGCGGTGGCAAGCAAGCTTTTGAAAAAGGCGTCTTTGAAGGTAAATTTAAACCAGATGAGTTTTATGGTTTGCATGATAATCCAGCATTGCCAGCTGGCAGCATCGGCTGCAGAATGGGAACCTTGTTTGCTGGAACAACGGAGATCAACATTGATCTTTATGGAAAAGGCGGTCATGCAGCTTTTCCTCAAAATGCAAATGACACGGTTGTTGCCGCAGCCAATTTAATTATGCAAATTCAAACAATTATTTCACGCAGTATTGACCCAATTCAAAGTGGAGTAATTACATTAGGCAAAGTTGAAGCTGGCACAATCAGAAACGTGATTGCTGGTCACACTAGAATTGAAGGAACTCTACGTGGTTTAACGCAAGAGATGATCTTACATATTGATAAAAGATTGCAGGACCTCTGTGAAGGGATTGCTCGCAGCTACAATATGGAAGTTAAATTGGATTTGAATCAAGGTGGCTATTGGCCAGTTGAAAACGATCCAAAATTAACTGAAAACTTCATCTCTTATATGAAGCAAAATAAAGATGTTGATTATATTGAAACTGAGCCTAAGATGACAGGAGAAGACTTCGGCTTCTTACTAGCAAAGTTTCCAGGGACTATGTTTTGGTTAGGTGTAGGTGATCCTGATTCAGAACTTCATTCAGCAACGCTCAATCCGGATGAAAAAAGTATTCAACGTGGTGTTGATGCAATTAAAGGATTTTTAATTAATAGAATGGGGAAATAAAATGGCTACATTAATTGATTCTGATTTATTAACGGCGATTGCAACGCCATTTGATGAAAATAATAAGATTGATTTTGACAGCTTGGAAAAATTAGTCAATCGATTGATCAATTTGGGATGCAATGGCTTTGTTGTGGGAGGCACTACAGGTGAAACTCCTACTCTTAGCCACGATGAAAAAATTTCTTTGTACAAGCATTTTGGTCAAATCGTTAATGGCCGTGTACCTGTTATTGCTGGTACAGGAAGCAATAATACTGCAGAAACAATTGAATTTACTAATGAAGTAGCAAAAATTGATGGCATTGATTATACCTTGGTAGTGGTTCCACCTTACAACAAGCCTAACCAACGCAGCATGATTGCTCACTTTACCGCCGTTAATGAAAAAACTGAGATGCCAATCTTGATTTACAACATTCCAGGTAGAACTGGCGTCAAGATGGAAAAAGAGACAGTGGTTCAATTATCACATTTAAAGAATATTAAAGGTATCAAGCAATGTGCTTCTTTAGAAGAATTAGAGTACATTATTGAAAATAAAGATGAAGATTTCCAAGTCTTTACAGGTGAAGATACACAAGCTTTAACTGCACGTTTACTTGGAGCAAATGGTGTTATTTCTGTCGCAAGTCACATCTACACTAAAGAAATGCGTCAAATGTATAACTCATTATATGAAGGAAATTATCCAAGAGCAGCCAAGATCCAACGCTGGTTAACACCAAAGATGCAAGCTTTATTCATGTATCCATCTCCATCCCCTGTTAAGGCTGTGCTTAATGCTCAAGGCTTTAAGATGGGCGGATGCCGTTTACCACTAGTAAGTTTAAACGACGAAGAAAAGACAAATTTGGCTAAGCATTTAGGACTAGCTGATAATGCTTTGATGCAAAAATTGCCACTTGATTTAGGAAAGGAATTAGAAAATGACTAAAAAAGTATTGGTTGCTGGATTTACTGGTGCAATGGGACAAAAAGCCGTTAACTTGGTTAACAGAACAGACGGTTTTGAAGTAGTTGCTGGTATGTCACCTACAGCTACAAGTGATGATCCTAAAGAATACAATTTGCCTGCTGAAGCTAAAATTTATAAGAGTCTAGATGAAATTCCTGATCGTGCAGCAGATATTTGGATCGATTTTACTACACCTAAAGCAGTTTATAATAATGTCAAGTTTGCTTTAGAACACCATATTTCTCCAGTAGTTGGTACAACTGGAATGAGTGATGAGCAAGAAGCTGAATTGATTAAAATTTCTCAAAAGGAAAAAGTTGGCGGCTTAATTGCACCAAACTTTGGTATGTCAGCTGTACTTTTGATGAAATTTGCTAAAGAAGCAGCTAAATACTTCCCTGATGTAGAAATTATTGAAATGCACCATGCAGATAAGCAAGATGCACCATCAGGTACTGCTTTGGCTACTGCCAAGATGATTGCTGAAAATAGACCTGAACATCAAACTGCACCAAATGAAGTAGAGACTTTGAAAAACGTCCGCGGTGGAGATTATCAAGGTATTAAAATTCACTCAGTTCGTTTACCAGGCTATATTGCCCATGAACAAGTTTTATTCGGTGGACCTGGTGAAGCCTTGACTATTAGACAAGATTCATTTGATCGTGAAAGCTTTATGAGTGGCGTAAAAGTAGCTATCGAAAAAGTTGATCAACTCGATGAATTGGTAATTGGATTGGAAAATATTTTATAAAGGAGAAAGCTTATGCCAGAATTAGCTAACGACTTAGGACTAAGCAAGAAAATTACTAACGTAAAGGCTTCAGGGATTAGAATCTTTGATAATAAAGTTTCAACTATTCCTGGTATTATCAAGTTGACTTTAGGTGAACCTGATATGAATACTCCTGAACATGTCAAAAAAGCAGCAATCAAGAGTATTGAAGATAATGATTCACACTATGCTCCACAAAAAGGAAAGCTTGAATTAAGAAAAGCAATCAGTAAATATTTGAAAAAAGTAACTGGAATTGACTATGACCCAGAAACAGAAATTGTAGTTACAGTTGGTGCAACTGAAGCAATTAATGCTACGCTTTTTGCAATTTCTAATCCAGGTGATAAAGTCGCAATTCCTACGCCTGTTTTCTCATTATATTGGCCTGTAGCTACATTAGCTGATGCAGACTATGTTTTAATGAATACTTCAAAAGATGGCTTCAAGTTAACACCTGCAAAGCTAGAAGAAACTATTAAAGAGAATCCAACGATTAAAGCTGTGATTTTGAACTATCCAACTAACCCTACTGGTGTTGAATATAGCGAAGATGAAATTAAAGCTTTAGCTAAGGTAATTAAGGATCATCACTTGTATGTAATTACAGATGAAATCTACAGCACTTTAACTTATGGTGTTAAGCACTATTCAATTGCCAGTTTAATTCCAGAAAGAGCAATTTATATTTCTGGCTTATCTAAGTCTCATGCGATGACTGGTTATCGATTAGGTTATGTTGCCGGTCCTGCAAAGATTATGGCAGAAATTGGTAAAGTTCATGGCTTAATGGTTACGACTACAACAGATTCATCACAAGCGGCTGCAATTGAAGCACTTGAGAATGGGTTAGATGATCCAGAAGAATATAGAAAAGTTTATCAAAAGCGTCGTGACTATGTTTTAAAGGAATTGGCTGAGATGGGGATGCAAGCAGTTAAGCCTGAAGGTGCATTCTACATTTTTGCTAAAATTCCAGCTAAATATGGTCAAGACGATATGCAATTTGCATTGGATTTAGCCTTTAAAGAAAAGGTGGGAATTACTCCAGGTAGTGCATTTGGTGATGGCGGCGAAGGATACGTCAGATTATCTTATGCATCAAGTGACGAAAACTTGCACGAAGCAATGAAGCGAATGAAGAAATTTTTAAAAGAGGACGAATAATGGTTAAGGAATATAATGTTGCAATTTTAGGTGCTACTGGTGCCGTTGGTAGAAGAATGATTGATCAATTAGCTAAGTCAACTATTCCTGTAAAAAGTGTTAAGTTATTAGCTTCTAGCCGTTCAGCAGGCACTGTTTTAAAATTTAGAGATCAAGACTTAACAGTTGAAGAAACTACACCTGATTCTTTTGATGGAATTGATTTGGTTTTATCTTCAGCCGGTGGTGCTGTTTCTAAGAAATTCTTGCCAGAGGCAGTTAAGCGTGGGGCAGTTTGTGTAGACAATACTAGTGCCTTCAGAATGGAAGAAGATGTACCACTAGTTGTTCCAGAAGTTAACCCTGAAGCATTAAAGAACCATCATGGCATTATTGCTAATCCAAACTGTTCTACTATTCAAATGGTTATGGCGCTTGAACCAATCAGAAGAAAGTTTGGTTTAAAGCAAATTATTGTTTCAACTTATCAAGCAGCTTCTGGTGCAGGTCAAGCTGCAATTAATGAATTGAAAAAAGAAGCACAAGATTATTTGGATGGTAAAGATATGCAAGAAGATGCTCATATTTTGCCAACTAAAGGTGATAAGAAGCATTACCCATTAGCATTTAATTTGTTGCCTCAAATCGATGTCTTAGAAGATAGTGGTTATTCACACGAAGAATGGAAGATGATCCACGAAACTAAGAAGATTATGTTAGGCGATATGAATGCCAAGGATATCAAGGTAACTGCAACTTGTGTTAGAGTTCCAGTTCCAATTGCTCACGGTGAAAGTGTCTACTTTACTGTTGAAGATGAAAGTGCAACAACTCAAGATATTATGGATGCTGTAGCTAACTTCCCAGGTGTTGTCTTAGAAGATGATATTAAGCATCAAATTTACCCACAACCAATTAATGCGGCAGGTAAGCGTGAAACCTTTGTTGGTCGTATTCGTCCTGACTATGAAAATAAGGGTGCATTTAATATGTGGGTTGTAGCTGATAACTTGCTTAAAGGTGCAGCTTGGAATACAGTTGAAAACGCAGAATACTTAGTTAAAATGAACTTAATTTAAAGAATATAAAAAAGCACTTAGGTGCTTTTTTTCTTTGTGGTAAAATATTTCAGGATTAAATTCAAAGAGGGTACTTTATATTGAAATATAGAAAACAATTCTGGTTATTTACTGCGTTATTGATTATTATTTGCGGTTTATTTAGTGCACAATCGGTACAGGCTAAGTCTTATACCAATAGTCAATTACGTAGTTATGCAAAGAAAACAATGAAGAAGAATCATTTGCATGGGACAATCGTAATTGTGAAAAATGGTCATCGGCAAACCGTTACTTCAGGTTATGGTTACTATAAACGCCGCATTAAAAATGGTAGCAGTAAATTAGTTTATCCAGTTGGATCATTGCAAAAAATGGTTACTGCAGCTATGATCACGCAACTTATTTATAAGCATAAGTTTACGCAAAATACTAAAATATCGCGGTGGTATCCATTATTGAAAAATTCTTCTAAGATTACAGTAGGTAATCTAATGACACATACTTCTGGAATAGGAGTTAGTGGAACTGAATCAAGTCATGGTATTAGATTCTCTGAAAACGGTGCAATTAATTGGACTGTTGCTAGAGCTAATCTTTCAAGTAATACTGGTTTAAATAGTTTTAACTACAATAATGCTAACTATGTTTTATTAGCAGGTATTATTCGAAAAGTTACTGGTAAGTCATATGCTTCAAACCTTAAGAGCAGAATAATTAAGCCATTGCATTTGCGTCATACATATATTTATAGCAATATTCCACGTTCAAAGACAGACGCAATTTCATATTTGTATCGTCATGGTAAAAATTATCGGAGTGCTGCATATGCCAATGCTAATGTAGTTTCTCAGCTTCCTGGTGCAGGCAATATGTTTTCTACTGCAGGCGACTACTACAAGATTCAGCAGGGTATGTATAATGGTAAAATTTTATCAGCTAGTCAATTCAGCTATATGTCGCATTTAGCTTCTAAGGTAAATACTTATTCAGGTGGTTTTTACCTTAAGAATGGCGGTACATTGAAGTTAGCATATGGTAACTTCGGCAATACACACTTTGTTAACTGGATGCAATTGACGAAGGATAATAAAAACGGAATCGTAATGTTCTTAAACCAACCTCATGGCAGTAAGAACCATATTAAGAGTGTAGGTTATGGTATATTGAAGCGAATTAAAACTGGTACTTTTATTAAAAGATAGTAGCTAATAAAAAAAGAAGAGCTTGAAGCCCTTCTTTTTTGCTATCTATGACTTTTTGGCATATTAGGTCGCTGGCTGAATAATTCGCCTACCAGCTTGAAGAAACCATATGCAATTAGCAAGACTCCAATTACAATAATTGATCTGCGGTCAAATGCTCGAGGATTTACAATTACGATAATTCCCAAAGCAAAAGCAATGATTGCTTCAATACCTACAACAATTTTACGAAAAACTCCAGATACCCGACGCAAGATAATATTTCTGAGGCGAATATATGAATAAATAATCAAAAATAGTCCTAAGAAATAATGCGCTAAAAAGATTAAAAGCCGATTGTTAGAAATAAGTGCTGTTGATAGAGCAAATACAACTAGATAAGAGATAATAAAAAAGTTCTTTTGTCTATCTTTTAATTGAGACTTTGCAGTATTAAGTATCTGATGAACACTAAATCCAATTCCAGTAAATGCGACTAATGCACCAAAGGCACGGAGAGCATATTGCGGCAAGGTTAAACTGATGATACCTAAGAGAACCAATACCCAGCCAACGATAGTATCTGTAGAAAAGAGTGTTTTAATAATTTGTCGACTTTTAATTGTTTGCCAAATTGCGGAAAACAGCGATCCAAAGACGAATCTTGTTCTTCTAGATGAGTCAGTTAGTGAAATTAAAATTGCACCAAATTCGCCAAAACCATTGTTAGCTAATTCATTGATCTTAGTAGCTCCACCAGCACCTAAAGCTGAGAAGAGGTCATTAGTAAGTGACTCACGCTCTTCTAAAGTAGCATTACCAATCCATTGGTTAATCAATTGATTATAGATTCTAGATTGTGGATTACGGTGCTTTTTAGTATCAAAATTAGATCCAATGATTTGCCAGCTATATGCATCATGCTGACTCAAATTCTTTCTCGTACTATTGACGATAGTAGGAGTGATACCTTCTGGTTCAAACAAACGTCCGATAACACTGAATTCAGGTACGAAGCGGCGTAAAGTATTTTGCAGGTATTTTCTAGGTAATTGTGCCCCAACTTCTTCGGCAATACCTGGTGAATCAAAAGTATAAATTCGCTTAATTCGTTTACGTAATTTAGGTTCAATATTAATTGCGGCATATTCAGCTAAGTTGCCGCCTTTTGAGTGGCCACCTAAATAGTAGTCTTCGTCGTCAGCTTTTAAAATTCTTTCTAGCAGTTTAACTGCTTGCCGCTGAGCAATTGTAACTTTAAAACTAATTTCAAAGTCTTCCTTCCAGCCGATTAATGAATCATCGGTTCCGCGGAAGGCAATAAAATTAGTACCGTCAGTTAGCGAAATTTTTATAGCACTAAACTGCGTGTGTTCAGTTAAAGTACTGACAAAATATGATAATTCAGCATCTTTAAATCGATCAGCTTTAGCCATTAATTTGAATAAATCTTGATATTGCTTAGCGTCTGTACGTTCATGATTTGCCGCAAAGTATATTTTAGCGGCTTTTTCCAAAGTGATTGTTTTACTGCCACTATCAACGATATCCGGTAATTCTAGATATGAAAAAATCGATAAAACTAGTGCGTCAATATCATTAAAAGGTGATGTGCTAAAGTCAACATCACCACGCCACTTTAAATATGTAAGAATATTGTTATCTGGATACATTTCTACCATCTTCAATTGAAAAATTTAATTCCCATATCAATTTTAACTTAACTATTGATTGATAGCGTAATGAAAAAAGATCTTTTGGTATAAACTTCAAAAGATCTTAAATATTATAATAACATTTGTAATTATATGCGGTATAATAAAACAGGTAGAAGGGGATTCTTACTACCTGCGTTGGGTCATAATAAGGACTTATAAAACATTTTGACCCAGAACTTAGTATATCAATTATGTTTGAATAATGATATACCTAATTGTAACTTTTTCTTTTATATCCTTTATAAAAATGCTTTCATAGAGATATGAAAGTATTTTTTGTTTAGAAAAGAGGATCATATTATGTTAAAAGATGGAAAGTATTCGGCTCAAGCTAGAGGAATGGCTGGTTTTGTTGGAGTTGAATTAGAAATTAATAATAACAAGATAACATCAGTGAATTTGGATTTATCTACTGAAACGCCTCAATATGGTCAAAAAGCAGAGAAAAAACTAAAGGATGAAATTTTGACTAAACAATCAGCAGATATCGATGCTGTTACAGGCGCTACATTTACTTCGAATGGTGTTAAAGAAGCAACAAGAGAGGCACTAGAAAAAGCAAAAAAATAACAAGTTTGTGCTCTTAATCAGATAGGTAGTGATAAAATAAACTTGTGATTTTTTAGAATAATTTGTATTTTGTTACTATATTTGGAGGAAAAATGAAAAAGACATTTAAGGGAGTTATTATTACTAGTGCTCTTCTTGCTAGTCTGTTTGTGGGAGCAACTCAGACTCATCAAGTTAGTGCCAAAAGTTTTGGCAAAGCCGTAACTAAGATTGCAGGTAACGGCAACTATGCTATTTACCACAACGTTTCTAAAGGTGGTCCTAGTGGTAAATTTACTTCAACTAAGTACTTTAAGCATGGTCAAATTCAATCTAAAGAATATGTTTCAACTAAGAAGGGTAACTTCTGGAACATTATCGTTGATGGCCGTGAAGTTGGTTGGGTTAGTGAAAAATTCTTTGCTAGAAACCAAATTTCTGTTGCAAACGATGTTTCTTTAATAAAGAATTCTGAATATTCATTCCCAACTAGAGATGCAATTAACTACGCAACTGACAGCCAAGGTACTGCCGTAAACCCAAGCAAGGTTAAAGTATCTAAGGCTTACGTAAGTACACAAGAATCAACTGTAAACTATAGCTATGGTAAGGCTAAAGCTTCATTACATATTGATGTACGTGATGGTAAGGGCGAAATGGGTGAACCAAATAAAGATCCTAAGTCCGGCTTTAAGTCAGTAACTACTTGGAATGGTGGTTCAAAGAGCTCATCTAGAAATTGGAATGCTGCTCACCATTACACTTCAGAAACCAGCAGCAATACTTTTAAGAGTAATGGCTTAACTTTAAGAACTCGTTTGTTCCAACCTCGTTTCGTCAGCTTAAGCTATGGTCAAGCTGGGGATGCAATGGGTCAAGTTGGTGTTATTCCTGAAGGTATCACTGTAAGTAATGGTGTATTTGCTACTTCAATGTTTACTAGCAGCAATAATCAACACGGCCACCTTGTTTCATACAACTTGAATGCAATTAAGAGTAAGTATGCTGCACAAAACTTGACTACTATGGGTTGGTCAACTTTTAAGTCATATGCTAACAATATTAAGGTTAGTCCATACATTAAGTTAGGTCATGGTCAATCACTTGGCTCATCATCAAGTTATATTTATGTTTTAGCTAACGACAATAACTACAATAATGGCCCTCGTTCAGAAGAAGTTCTTCAAATCCGCAAGAGTGATATGAAGATTAACAAGATCTGGACTATTAAAGTTTCTGAAGATCGTTACATTCATAACGCAACTTTCGTTGGTGACAATACTATGTATGCATTGTTCCATAATGGTGGCTACAACTGCTATGAATACTGGAAATTAACTAGAGATGGTGACAGCTGGAAGGCTACTCTAAGGGTAGATTCGTTTCTAACTCACCAGTACAAGGTTTTGCTTATGATGGTGATAACTTCTACATCGGCTTTAACGATAATATCTTTAAAGTAGGCGAAGACGGAACTGCTAAGAAGCACTACAAGTTCAACGTTAGAAGAGAAATCGAAGGTATGTCAGCTACTAGCTCCAAGCTTTATGTTCAATTTGCACAACGTGCTGAATTAACTGAAGGACATATTTAAGCATAAAAAATAGGGAAGCAAATATTTGCTTCCCTTATTTTTTTGACCTTTTTTACTTGGATCTTTCAAGAATTTCATCCATTTTCTTAAAGAAGAGATCTTTATTAGCCTTAGTTACCAAAGTTACTTCACGACCATTTGGATCACGAACGAAGCTACCTGCACTAAGTCCATCAGTAATTACTCTAGCATGAGCTTGTTCAGTTTCAACTACTTCAGGGTAAAGAGCACTGATTGTAGTTAAAACATCCCATAAGTATAATTCAGCTGATGGAACAGAAACGATCAAGCTGTAGCCTTGACCTACTAAATCCATTGCAGGGTATTTACGTAAACTTGCCCAATGTTGTCTTAATTCGTCATTTAAAGGCAATTCTTCAGTACTTTCCAGGCCAACCATTTGAATTTCAAGGTTTGAATCAAATACACGCTTAACAGCATATGGATCCCAGAAAGCATTCCATTCTTGAGTGCCATCAGCATTAACGATAGCAACATTACCATGACCATCAAGTGAGCCGCCCATCCAGTAAAGTTTCTTGATGTTCTTCTCGATATCTGGATCGGTGTCAAGAGCGCGAGCTAAGTCAGTTAATGGACCGGTCATAACTAAAGTAACTGGTTCTTTAGAATGCTTGATTTTTTCAACCATATCAAGGTGAGCAGGTAATTCTGCTTGCTTAGTATCGATATGGCCTTTTTCATTTAATATTGGTAAGTAATTAAATGAGTAAGTTGCCATGCGCCATTCGTGTGGGAATTGGTTAACAGCTCTTGAGTTGGAACGGGCAACAGTAAGATCGTCGCCACGCAAATTAAAGAGGTCGGTCATCTTGCGACATGCTTCAACGGATGGATCAATATAGCCATCGGCATCAATTGCACCTACACCTAATAATTTAATGTCTGGTGCTTGCAAAAGAAGAAGGTATGATACTAAATCGTCAATATTACCATCGTGATTAAAATAAATGTTTTTCATTGCTTTTCCTTTCTCGTATTATATAAATCGAAATAAGTCATATTGTGATAATTAATCAAATTAGTAT